>JAYRLO010000247.1:0-4536 GCA_041905215.1 Aeromonadaceae bacterium | reverse complement strand
CAGGGCATCGACTGTGGTCGCTGGATAGGTGACGCTCTTGGCGGTGACTGAGCTACCGCCTTGTGCATCAAAGTTCACGCTATAGCTGATGGCCGTCCACTTGGCGTAGAGGGTGGTATCGGCATTGACCGCAGTGCTGGCGGTAAAGGCGGTGCCCGAGCCATCGGTGCCTGTGTACCAGCCGCCAAAGGTGTAGCCGGTTTTGGTAGGCTCGGTCGGCAGGGCATCAACCGTGGTCGCTGGATAGGTGACGCTCTTGGCGGCGACCGTGCTACCGCCTTGTGCATCAAAGTTCACGCTATAGCTGATGGCCGTCCACTTGGCGTAGAGGGTGGTATCGGCGTTGACCGTGGTGCTGGCGGTAAAGGCAGAGCCATTACCGTTGGCCTCGGTGTACCAGCCGCCAAAGGTGTAGCCGGTTTTAGTCGGAGCGGTCGGCAGAGCATCGACCGTGGTTGCCTGATAGGTGACGCTCTTGGCGGCAACGGCGCTACCGCCTTGGGAATCGAACGTGACCACGTAGCTGATGGCCGTCCACTTGGCGTAGAGGGTGGTATCGGCGCTGACCGTGGTGCTGGCGCTAAAGGCAGAGCCATTACCGTTGGCCTCGGTGTACCAGCCGCCGAAGGTGTAGCCGGTTTTAGTAGGCTCGGTCGGCAGGGCATCGACTGTGGTCGCTGGATAGGTGACGCTTTTTGCCGCTATGGCGTTACCGCCTTGTGAGTCGAACGTGACGTTGTACGTCTTCTTCCATTTCGTGGCATCGTCTGGATAGGCGTCATTGCTATCGCTGGTTCCATCCCGATCCTGGTCAGCAATCGCGGATGCATTACCCTGTTCATCGAAGACGACATTGATATAGGTTGGATCCGTGTATTCATCCAGAGGATGTTGTGCAAGATAAGCGGTGAGCGCCTGGCTCAGTTTTTTGCTCAGTTCAAGCAGCGAGCTCGGCTCCTGCGGCAATGATTCAGGTAACTGATCAGTCAGATTGACCGCATACACTTGCAGTGTTTTGTCGTCCTGTGCGATGAAATCACTCAAAATTTGTTCTGGCTGCAATCCCATATCGGTAGCAACGGCCAAGATCGCGGCATCGAGCGTCAGAGTTGGATCCTGTTGCATGGTCAAGTCGACCAATGTTGTGAGCGGAGTGAGTAGTGCTACTCCGGGAGGGGCCGACAGGGTGAAGGAATGGCTTACTGGGCCACGGCTTTTGTCGGTGGTTTCAGTCGCGATCGCCTGGCCCATCAACCGATACTGCTCAGGACGAACGATGCTGCTGATATCGAGTGATGCCAGACCGGAATCATCCGTTCGGGCATGGGGCTCATCATCGTCAAATAGACCGTTTTGATTGACATCTAGCCAGATCAACGCATTCGATAGATACCCATCAATCGCTGTGGCATGCAGTGTGTGGTTGGTATTCTCATTGCTGTGCTTGTCGAAATCACATGCCGTCAGCAGAACTGTCAGCAGCAGCAGTGCTACGATGCTCCTGAACGTCCGAAATATGTCCCTATGTATCATCTGTAATCCCTTCCTGTTAAATCGATCCCTGGTCGTTGTCTATATCACTGGCGTCGTATTCAGGCGGGGGGCAAAACAGCCAATAACGGAAAGCCCCAAGCTCTGTAGGTCAATAAAATCCGTGAGCTGTATTTTGCCGTGTAATTACTTTAATTGCGCAGAAAAATGCGTAGACAGCGTGAAAAAACAACGATTTGTTTGTGGAATATGGTGCCCGTGCTCACATGTTTGTTCCTATCAGCTTGTGCACCGTTATTGAACCTGACATTGGGTTCAGCCGACCGGATAGCGGCTTCGCACCTCGGTCGGCAGGGCTGCCAGCTCTCGCTCGATCCAGGATGAAAAACAGTCGAGCAGGCGCTCGCTGTCATGACTGACTTGATCAGCCTGCCATTCTGCGAGCAGGTGTGCCGCTGCCTCGAAGGTTGACAGGCCATCGGCGCGTGGGGATTTGCGGATGTGGTAGCCGCCCGGCTGGCTGGGGGCCAAGGCCACTCGCGGCAAGAGTTGCAGTTGCGGGTGGCTGTGCAGCAGTTTCAGGCTCTTGCGCCAGGTACCATCGAGCAGAATAAAACAGAGCTTTCGTTCATCAGTTTGTGCCTGCAGCTGGGGGACTGCGATCGATGATTCGCCGGGATAGAGCAGATGGCAGCGCAGGCTTTGGTCGTTGAGCAACTGATTCAGCCCATCATGCTTGGCAAAGTTGTCACTACACCACAGCGTTAACTCCGGTAGACAGGCACGCAGCAGGGCCACTGAACCTTTGGCATTCTTCATCTCGCTCGGATCTTGTAGCACCACCAGACGCCATGGCAGCGAAACGGGTCTCGCCAGAGCGCACAGACAGCGGGATAGTGGTCGCTCACAGGCCGGACAATAGAGGCGTCGGTTCATGTTGTTTTGGTTCTCCGTTGGCGGCGATCGGGAACCATCTGGAGATATTCTCGGAAATAGCTCATCGCGTCGTCAAAACTGAAAGAATGTTGCATTGGTGGATTCGATCGCCCCTTGTGAACCCGAGGGAGGTGATTATGATCACGGTGCTGCATCTCGCAAAGTAGTGATATTACCTCATCTCCCCCCGTTACCAAGGGAACACCCGATGACAGATCTCCGCCAACAAGCCCTGGATTATCATGCCAACCCGACCCCGGGCAAGATTGCCATTCAACTGACGAAACCAGCCGAAACGGCGCTGGATTTGACCCTGGCCTACAGTCCGGGGGTCGCCGAGCCGGTGCGCGAAATCGCTGCCAACCCGGATGACGCCTACCGCTATACCGCCAAGGCCAATCTGGTGGCCGTCATCACCAACGGCACCGCCATCCTCGGGCTTGGTAATCTGGGGCCATTGGCCTCCAAGCCAGTCATGGAAGGTAAGGCCTTGTTGTTCAAGCGCTTTGCCAACATTGATGCCATCGATATCGAGGTGACCCATACCGATACTGACGACTTCATTCGGACCGTGGCCAACATAGCCGACACCTTTGGTGGCATCAATCTGGAGGACATCAAGGCGCCCGAGTGCTTCGAGATCGAACAGGCGCTGATCGAGCGTTGCCAGGTGCCGGTCTTCCACGATGACCAGCATGGGACGGCCATCGTCACCGCCGCCGGCATGCTCAATGCGCTGGAGATCCAGGGCAAGTCGCTGGCCGATTGCCGCATCGTCTGTCTGGGGGCTGGTGCCGCCGGGGTGGCCTGCATGGATCTGTTGATCGCCTGTGGGGCTCGCAAGGAAAATCTGTTTATGGTCGATCGCCACGGCGTAATCCACTCGAAGCGCACCGATCTGAATGGTCAGAAGCCGCGTTTCATCAATGATGCGGGGGCGAGGTCACTGCGTGAGGCGCTCACCGGGGCCGATATCTTCGTCGGTGTCTCGGGGCCGGATCTGCTGAGTGCCGAGGACATTGCGTTGATGGCGCCGCGTCCGGTGGTCTTTGCCTGTTCCAATCCGGATCCGGAAATCGATCCGGCACTGGCCCGCTCGGTTCGCGACGATCTCATCCTCGGCACCGGCCGCTCCGACTACCCGAATCAGGTCAACAACGTGCTTTGCTTCCCCTTCCTGTTCCGCGGCGCTCTGGATGTGCGCGCCAGCCGGATCAACATCGAGATGAAGAAGGCGGCTGTCGAGGCATTGCGGCAGGTGGCCAAGGAGCCGGTGCCAGCCGAGGTGCTGGCGGCGGCCGATGTCACCGCGCTGAGTTTCGGACCTGAGTATGTGATCCCCAAACCGATGGATCCGCGACTGCTGCCCCGGGTGGCGCGGGCCGTGGCGCTGGCGGCAGTGGACTCCGGTGTGGCGCGCATTGCGCTACCGGACGACTACATGCTGTAGGTGAATGACGACCGATACGTGTGGGAGAAACGCGGCGCTAATGCTGATGAGTGAAGAGGTTCAGGCGAGACAACCTCTCTCGCCAACACGCCGTAAACCCTGACCTGGGGGCTCGATGGCGGCATCCCTGCCGCCAACGGTTGGCTCAAAAGGCTATCTCGCCTTCGCCCTCTGGCTGACAAAAAAGGCGCCTCGGCGCCTTTTTGCTGTTCTCGGGAAGTGAAGAACCGGATGCGATGCGGTTCCTACATGAGGGGGCAATGTTAACGCCGCACCAGCAGGACTCCGCTTTCCATGTGGTCGGTGTAGGGGAACTGATCGAACAGCGCCAACTGTTTGATGTCGTGAGTCTGGGTCAGCTGTTGCAGGTTGTCGCGCAGCGTCAACGGGTTACAGGAAACATAGAGGATCCGCTCATAGCCCTGCACCATGTCGAGGGTTGCTTGATCCAGCCCGGCCCGCGGCGGATCGACGAAGATGGTGTTGCACTGGTAGCTGGCCAGATCGATTCCCTTGAGGCGATTGAATTCCCGCTCGCCGCGGATCGCCATGGTGAACTCTTCCGCCGACATGCGCAGTATCTTCACATTCTGAATGTCGTTGGCCTGAATGTTGTGTTGGGCTGAATCGACCGATGGCTTGGCGATCTCGGTGGCCAG
>JAYRLO010000246.1:0-4572 GCA_041905215.1 Aeromonadaceae bacterium | reverse complement strand
GACTCTCTATGGTATCGGTGAATCTCTCGGGTGAGTCTGTTGGTACCCCGAAGATGCATCGCAAGATCCGCCGCTTGCTGGAGGCCGCTGATTTTCCGTATCAGCGTCTGTGCTTTGAGATCACTGAATCTCAAGCCATCGCCAACATTGATGCAACCAAGGCCTTTATCGAAACCTTCAAGAGTCTGGGGTGTGCCTTTGCTCTGGATGATTTCGGAAGCGGTTTCTCCTCTTATGGCCACCTCAAGGAGTTACCCATCGATCTGCTGAAGATTGATGGGCAGTTTGTCCGTCACTTGGATACCAGTGAAACCGATCGAGCCATCGTTAACTCGATGGCTGAGTTGGCACGAGCCGTCGGCGTGAAGACGGTCGCAGAGTTTGTGGAAAACAAGGCTATCAGCGAGAAACTGGTGGCGATGGGTGTCGATTATCTGCAGGGCTATGCGATTCACGAACCGAGCCTGCTATCGGAACCCATTGAAGAATAAACCGTAAAAGGGAGAATGCTGGTCAGTCGCCGTGGTTTTGACTACCATGCTTTTTTTCTCCCTATTCTATTTGCCGCCCCACCTCGGGGTGTGGGAAACGAGGAAGACATGCAACAGTTAGATGAAGTGATTGCCAAGGCACAGGCTGAGATAGAAGGTGTCAAGGATGCGGCCGCGCTCGATGAGCTGCGTGTGCAATATCTGGGGAAGAAAGGTTTCTTTACCGAGCAGATGAAGACTCTCGGCACTCTTTCGGCTGAAGAGCGTCCGGCGGCGGGTGCTTTGATCAATCAGGCCAAGGAACAGGTCCAAAGCGCTCTCAACGCCAAACGTGAAGCCTTCCAGAACGCCGAGTTGAACCAGAAGCTGGCCGCAGAGACCATTGACGTGACTCTGCCGGGACGTCGTCTGGAAAACGGTGGGTTGCACCCCGTAACCCGAACCATAGAGCGTATCGAGCGTCTGTTCGGCGAGTTGGGTTTTGCTGTGGCCACCGGGCCGGAAATCGAAGATGACTTCCATAACTTCGATGCGTTGAATATTCCTGCGCACCATCCGGCGCGTAGCGATCACGACACCTTCTTCTTCAACCCGAGTCTGATGCTGCGTACTCACACTTCCGGGGTGCAGATCCGCACCATGGAGCAGCAGCAGCCACCGATCCGTATCATAGCGCCGGGTCGTGTCTATCGTAATGACTACGATATGACTCACACCCCCATGTTCCATCAGGTGGAAGGTCTGCTCATCGATGAGAAGGTCAGCTTCACCGAGCTCAAGGGGATATTGCATGACTTCTTGCGTAACTATTTCGAAGAAGATCTGACGATTCGCTTCCGTCCGTCTTACTTCCCATTCACCGAGCCGAGCGCGGAAGTGGATGTTATGGGCAAGAATGGCCGTTGGCTTGAGGTTCTGGGTTGCGGCATGGTGCACCCAAGCGTGTTGCGTTCTGTTGGCATTGATCCGGAAAAGTACTCCGGTTTTGCGTTCGGCATGGGCGTCGAGCGGCTGACCATGCTGCGCTATGGTGTCAACGATCTGCGTTCTTTCTTCGAGAACGATCTGCGCTTCCTCAAGCAGTTCAAGTAAGAATAGGGGCTACATAATGAAATTCAGTAAATCCTGGGTAGATGAGTGGATCCAGGCCTCTCTTGCCAGCCATGAATTGGCTGAGCAGATCACCATGGCTGGTTTGGAAGTTGACGGTGTTGATGCCGTAGCCGGTGAGTTTTCCAATGTTGTCGTTGGCGAAGTTGTGGAGTGTGCACAACATCCGGATGCCGATAAGCTTCGCGTCACCAAGGTGAATGTGGGTGATGCCGAACTGCTGGATATCGTCTGTGGTGCGCCGAACTGCCGTCTGGGACTGCGCGTTGCAGTGGCCAAGGTCGGTGCCGTTTTGCCTGGCAACTTCGAGATTAAGAAGGCCAAGCTGCGGGGGCAACCATCCCACGGCATGCTCTGTTCATATAGCGAGCTTGGGATCCCGGTGGAAGCCGATGGCATCATCGAATTGCCAGTGGATGCGCCAATCGGTGCGGATCTGCGCGACTATCTGCAGCTCAATGATGTGATGATCGAAGTGGATCTGACCGCCAACCGTGCCGACTGCCTGAGTATTGCTGGCCTGGCTCGCGAGATTGGCGTTTTGAATCGCTGTGATGTCCTAGCACCGCAGTGGACGCCTGTGGTTACCGCATCGGATGCCGTGTTCCCGATCAAGGTTGAGGCTGCCGATGCTTGCCCTCGTTATTTGGGCCGGGTGATCAAGGGGTTGAATGCCAGCGCCGCGACGCCATTGTGGATGCAAGAAAAGCTGCGCCGTTGTGGTATGCGCTCTATCGACCCGATCGTCGATGTGACCAACTATGTCATGTTGGAGCTGGGCCAGCCGATGCATGCCTTCGATCTGGCCACCTTGTCAGGCTCCCTGCAGGTGCGTCTGGCATCGGCTGGCGAAAAGCTGACTCTGTTGGATGAGAACGAAGTCAGCCTGAATGCCGATACCCTGATTATCGCCGATGAGAAGGGGCCATTGGCCATTGCCGGTATCTTTGGTGGCTTGCATTCCGGCGTCTCGCCGCAGACCCAGGATATTCTTCTGGAGTGCGCCTTCTTCAGCCCGCTGTCCATCAAGGGGCGTGCCCGCAGCTACGGTTTGACCACGGATTCATCCCACCGTTTTGAGCGTGGTGTTGACAGCCAGTTGCAGCAGCGCGCCATGGAGCGAGCTTGTCAGCTGCTGCTGGCTATTTGTGGCGGTGAGGCGGGGCCAGTCGTTACAGTTGAGTCTGATGCTCACCTGCCGAAGGCGGAACTGATCACGCTGCGTCGCGAAAAACTCACCCGCGTGGTCGGGATCAGTTTTGATGATGCCGTGGTCACCGAAATACTGACTCGTCTTGGCCTGCAGGTCACAGTGACGGTGGAAGGTTGGCAGGCCCTCGCGCCAAGCTGGCGTTTTGATCTGGCCATCGAAGAAGATCTGATTGAGGAAGTGGCCCGTATCTACGGCTACAACAACATCCCGAATCTTCCACCTATGGCTCACCTGGTGATGAATGAACAGCCGGAGGCGGATCTACCGCTTAAACGTGCGCGTCATCTGCTGGTCGACCGTTGCTTCCAAGAGGCGATCACCTACAGTTTCGTCGAGCCGAAGGCCATGAGTCTGCTGTTCCCGACGTGTGATCCCATTATGCTGCCATTCCCGATCTCTGCGGATATGTCGGCGATGCGTGTCTCCTTGTGGCCGGGCCTCATCAACGCTGTTAGCTATAACCAGAATCGCCAACAGGGTCGAGTTCGTCTGTTCGAAAGTGGTTTGCGCTTCATCAAGGATGAGTCTGCCGAGAATGGTATTCGTCAAGAGCCAATGCTGGCTGGCGTAGTCTGCGGGAATGTTGCCGATGAGCATTGGGGCATGGCGTCACGTCCGGTCGATTTCTTTGATCTCAAGGGTGACGTGGAGGCTCTGCTTGAGTTGACGGGCGAAGCCTCTCGTTTCAGCTTTGTCGGTGCCGAACACTCTGCGCTGCATCCTGGTCAGTCGGCCCAGATCCTGCGGGACGATCAACCGATCGGCTGGATCGGGGTTATTCATCCGAGTTTGGAGAAAAAACTGGGTCTGAAGAGTAAAGTGGTGCTGTTTGAAATCGAGCTGAATAGCCTGCTGAAAGTCCGGATCCCGGCTGCGGGGGAAATATCTCGCTTCCCTGCGAACCGTCGCGATTTGGCTCTTGTCGTTGACCAATCGGTCCCAGCGGCTGATATTCTGCGAACTGCGAAAAAAATTGGCGGAAATCAGATAGTTGGAATAAACTTGTTTGACATATACCAAGGTCAGGGTGTCCCTGAAGGCAAGAAGAGTCTGGCGATCAGTCTCGTATTGCAGGACATCCAGCGCACCTTGGAGGACAAGGAGATCTCCGATACCATTGCCAACGTGGTCGAGGGGCTCCGCACTGAGTTCAATGCATCCTTGAGGGATTGATCTATGGCGCTGACCAAAGCCGATATAGCGGAACATCTCTTCACCCAGTTGGGATTAAGTAAACGCGACGCTAAGGATATGGTCGAAGCATTTTTCGAGGAGATCCGCCAGTCGCTCGAAGCGGGCGAACAGGTCAAGATCTCCGGCTTTGGTAACTTTGAACTGAGAACCAAGAGTGAACGGCCAGGCCGGAACCCGAAGACGGGGGAGGATATCCCTATCAGCGCCCGGCGGGTCGTTACTTTCAGACCAGGTCAGAAGCTAAAAGCGCGCGTAGAGCATGCAACACCGAATGAGACCGATGCTGACGACGAGTAAAGTTCGGTATCGATAACAAGCCAGGCGAAAGCCTGGCTTGTCTGTTTTTGGCCGATCCGATTACTCTGTTGCGAGTATGAACAAGGGGGAGTCCATGTCTCGATTACCGAATATCGTGATCCTGACCGGGGCGGGTGTTTCCGCTGAGTCGGGCATAGCAACATTTCGCGCCGAAGATGGGTTATGGGAACAGCACCGTGTTGAGGATGTTGCCACGCCGGAGGGCTTCTTTCGCAATCCGGCTCTGGTCCAGGACTTTTACAATCA
>JAYRLO010000002.1:0-28007 GCA_041905215.1 Aeromonadaceae bacterium | reverse complement strand
GAAAGAAGCTCTCTCAAGAGCTCGGCTTCCTTATTCCGCCGGTACATATTCGCGACAACCTGGATTTGCAACCTAACCAGTATCGGATCACCCTGATGGGGGTCAACATGGGCGAGGCTGAGGTCTATCACGACCGTGAGATGGCTATCAATCCAGGACAGGTGTTTGGTGCCATCCAGGGGGTTGCCACCCGGGATCCGGCGTTTGGTCTGGATGCGGTCTGGATTGGCAAGGATCAGACCGACCAGGCGCAGAGTCTTGGCTATACGGTCGTGGATGCCTCAACGGTGGTTGCTACTCATATGAGCCAACTGCTTTCCAACCATGCGGCGCAGCTGTTGGGGCATGAAGAGGTTCAAAATCTGCTGGATATGGTGGGGCGCAGTCAGCCCAAATTGGTCGAGGGTTTGATCCCAGGTGTGATGAGCCTGGGAACCCTGGTTAAGGTATTACAAAACCTGTTGACAGAAGGGGTCCCGGTACGTGATATGCGTACCCTGCTGCAAACGCTGGTCGAGTACGGGCCGCGCAGTCAGGATCCCGATGTGCTGACGGCGGCTTGCCGTATCGCTCTGCGTCGATTGATCGTGCAAGACATCGTGGGTGGTGAATCGGTTATTCCGGTCATTACGCTGGCACCTGATTTGGAACGCATATTGCATCAGTCCCTGCAGGCCGGTGGTGCCGAAGGTGCTGGCATAGAGCCCGGATTGGCAGAGCGGATGCAACAGTCATTGATTGAAGCATCACAACGGCAAGAGTTGGATGGCCAAGCGGCTGTTCTGCTGACATCCGGCGTGTTGCGCAATACTCTGGCCCGTTTTGTGAAAAATTCTATTCCTGGATTGCGAGTCCTCTCGTACCAGGAGATCCCGGATGACAAGCAGATCCGTATCGTCAGTGCAGTTGGGCAGCAATAACAGGAAGCCGGAGGATAGTAGGTGAAGATTAAGCGGTTTTTTGCCAAGGACATGCGCACTGCTCTGGCTGAGGTCAAGGAGACCTTGGGGCCCGATGCGGTCATCATGTCGAACAAGAAGGTCTCCGGAGGCATCGAAATTGTCGCGGCTGTGGACTACCAGGTTCAGCCGTCGGCTGCACCCGATGTCCGGCGTGATGTGCGCGATGACAACGTCAATTTATCGTCGCGTACACAGCATATGGAACCCTCTGTCTCGCAGATCCCTGTCATTAGCCAAAAAAATGACGAATCCCAAAGCTTTCCCGATAGCCTTTCCGCACTGCTTGCGCGTCAGCAACAGATCCAGAGCCAACAGTTGACCATGCCTCGCAGTGCCGAGGTGCCGAAGACGCTCGCGGAACAGGCCGCGTTTGCTGAAGCACCAGCTCCGCGTCGTCCGACTCCACGTCCGGCCCCAGCCCCGAGTCGGGATAAAGATCTGGAGGCGATGCGGGCCGAGATCGCGTCGATCCGCAAACTGCTGCAGCATCAGGTCTCCGGTTTGATGTGGCAAGAGGTGGAGCGCCGCGAACCGGTGCGCGCCATGCTGATCAAGCAGTTGAACAAGGGGGGCTTCGACGAAGCATTTGCCGAACAGTTGGTCGCCAGCATTCCGGAGTCCACACCATTGCATGAGGCGTGGCAACTGCTGCAAAAGCTGCTGCTGGGCCATGTAAAAACCACCGACGACGATATTCTTCGCCACGGCGGTGCCATCGCACTGCTGGGGCCGACCGGTGTCGGCAAGACCACCACAATTGCCAAGCTGGCCGCACGTTTCGCCATGAAGTATGGCGCCGAACAGGTGGCATTGATCACCACTGACCATTACCGGATTGGGGCCCATGAACAGCTGCAGACTTATGGCCGCATCATGGGTTGTCTGGTTCGCCCGGTTTCTGATGTCGAAGAGCTCTCTGCTGCCCTGTATCAACTGCGAAATCGCCGCCTGGTGCTGATTGATACCGCAGGCATGGGGCAACGCGATGTTCGTTTGACCGAGCAGTTGGACACCCTGGTGAAAAATGCCAAGGTTCGCATCCGCAACTATCTGGTGCTACCGGCAACGTCGCAACGGCGGGTGCTGCAAGAGGCTTACGAACATTTTCGCCGAGTTCCACTCAGTGGTTGCATCCTAACCAAGCTTGACGAGAGCCTGTGTCTGGGGGACGTACTGGGTATGTGTATTCAGAACAGCTTGCCGATCAGTTATGTGACCGATGGGCAGCGTGTCCCGGAGGACATCAAGGTGGCTGATGCCAGTGAGCTGGTGGCGGCCACGATGCAACAGATCGAAACCGATGATGTCCATAGCCATTTTTGGGGCCAAGAGAGCGCACGCGCTGACCACATGGAGTTTTATAAATAACATGAATAATATCAATCTTGATCAAGCCCAGGGTCTGCGGAAGATGCGTCAAAATAACAGAGTTAAAGTCATCACGGTTACGGGTGGCAAGGGCGGGGTCGGGAAGTCGAGCGTGACCCTGAACGTCGGAGTTGCCATGGCTGCTCAAGGAAAACGTGTGATGTTGCTGGACGCTGACTTGGGGTTGGCGAACATAGACGTCATGCTGGGTTTGCGCGTGCAGCGTAACCTTTCCCATGTCCTGTCTGGGGAGTGCACGCTGGATGACATCATAGTCGAAGGGCCTTACGGTCTGATGATCATTCCGGCGACCTCGGGTACTCAGTCCATGGTTGAACTCAAACCGGCAGAACATGCTGGCTTGATTCGCGCCTTCAGTGATATGAAAACGCCGATCGATGTGTTGCTGGTTGATACCGCGGCTGGTATTTCGGACATGGTGCTGAGTTTTGCCCGGGCGGCTCAGGATATCATGGTGGTTGTTTGTGATGAGCCGACATCCATTACTGATGCGTATGCGCTGATCAAGCTGCTTTCGCGTGAGTATGGTGTGTTCCGCTTCAAAGTCGTTGCTAACATGGTACGCAGCCTGCGGGAAGGTCAGGAGCTGTTTTCCAAATTGACCCGGGTTACCGATAGATTTTTGGATGCGTCATTGGAGCTCGTAGCCTGTATTCCCTACGATAATAATGTCAGACAGTCGGTCAAGAAACAGAAGGTCATTGTCGATGCGTTTCCCAAGTCTCCAGCGTCCCTGGCTTTCCGGGCCCTGGCGAACAAGGCGGTGAGCTGGCCCACACCTCATCAGCCGGGGGGGCATCTGGAATTCTTTATCGAGACCCTGTTACAGAAGCCGTCATTAGTTCAGGACACGATTAGTGAATAAAGCCCACGCATATGCACGTCATCAGGATCAAACCGCGTTGATAGAGCGCCATGCGCTGCTGGTCAAGCGGATTGGTCTGCATTTGATGACGCGTTTGCCAAGCAGTGTTCAGCTTGATGATCTGCTCCAGGCTGGAATGATCGGCCTTCTGGATGCTGCCCGTAACTACGATGGTAGCAAGGGGGCCAGTTTTGAAACCTACGCGGGGATCCGGATCCGCGGCGCCATGATTGACGAGATCCGTCGCGGCGATTGGGTTCCTCGCTCTGTTCACCGTAATACCCGCCGCATATCCGAAGCGATCGATATCGTTGAGCAGCAGCATGGACGTGATGCCAAGGACTCGGAAGTGGCGCGGGAGTTGGGTGTCTCACTCGATGAATACCACAACATGTTGAATGAGGCAGCCTGCGGCCGCGTTGTCGGCATCGAGGATCTCGGTGTGTCGGATGATGTGCTCAGTGGCGATTCGGAGGATGACGAGGATAACAACAAGACATTTACTGGCATTGCCAAGGAGCGTTTTCAGCAAGCCTTAGCGGAAGGAATCTCCCATCTTCCCGAACGAGAGGCCTTGGTTTTGTCGCTTTACTATGACGAAGAGATGAATTTGAAGGAAATTGGTCAAATTCTCAGCGTCAGTGAGTCTCGAGTAAGTCAGATCCATAGCCAGGCTATGCACAGATTGCGGGCCAGAATGAAAGATTGGTACTGACCGCACACATGCTTGTCTACACTCAGAGGCAAGTGTGATGCATAATAAAAACAATATCGCTATAAACAGAATAAGTTAGGGCTGTGTTGGGCGGCCACTTAGGAGGATATTTTGGATAAGAACATGAAGATCCTCATTGTTGATGATTTTTCAACAATGCGCCGGATAATCAAAAATCTGCTCCGTGATCTGGGGTTCAACAATACCCATGAAGCAGATGACGGCAATACGGCTCTGCCCATGTTGAAGAATGGCGACTTCGAGTTTGTGGTTACCGATTGGAACATGCCAGGGATGCAGGGAATTGATCTGTTGAAGGCCATTCGGGCCGACGAAA
Organism: Aeromonadaceae bacterium; assembly: GCA_041905215.1. Lineage (GTDB taxonomy): Bacteria > Pseudomonadota > Gammaproteobacteria > Enterobacterales > Aeromonadaceae > Pseudaeromonas. The sequence goes on along the minus strand of JAYRLO010000002.1, from coordinate 23,739 downwards.
AACTGAGCCACTTGCCCGTATTGATGGTAACGGCTGAAGCGAAACGTGAACAGATCATTGAGGCTGCTCAGGCCGGTGTGAATGGCTACATCGTCAAACCATTCACTGCTGCCACTCTGAAAGAAAAGCTGGATAAGATTTTCGAACGCATTGGTTGATGAGGTGTCTGTATGAAGTCTAAGGCGCCTTTGATTAGTCTGGAACAAGCCCAAACGCTCGTGATGTATCTCGAGCAGGGTGAGCAGGCTGCGGCTGATGAGTTATTGACCGCCATTTGTGCGCCAAATTCGGGTGAGCTGCTGGAAAAAATCGGCCATCTGACCCGTCAGATACATACCTCATTAAAAGAGTTTCAACTCGATCCTCGTCTCCCCGATATTGTGATGCAAGAGATGCCGGATGCCCGGGAGCGGCTCAGTTATGTGATTACCATGACCGATAAGGCTGCGAACCGGACTATGGATGCGGTGGATGCTGGCTTGCCGTTGGCCAGCCAGCTGAGTCAAAGCATCCAGCAAATGTTGCCGGCCTGGAATGGCTTGATGACCCGTAACCTGGATGTCGGTCAATTCAAAGTGTTATGTCATCAGTTGGATCTCTTTATCAAGCAGGCAGATGCGGATGCCATTCAACTCAAAGAGCTTTTGAATGAAATCCTGATGGCTCAGGATTTTCAGGATCTGACTGGACAGATGATTCGACGAGTAATCACGCTCAGTCAGGAAATCGAAGCGAAGCTGGTTGAAATGTTGACTCTGTTTGGTGAACCGCTCGCCGAACGGTCAGAAAGTTCTGTAAATGCCAATCGTGGAATCGAGGCGGAAGGACCGATTATCAACAAGGAAACTCGAACTGACGTCGTCAATGGTCAGGATGATGTAGATGACTTGTTGTCGAGTTTAGGATTCTGAGGGAGTTAAGAATGGGCTACGAAGTTGATGAGGACATCCTGCAGGATTTCCTGATTGAGGCATCAGAAATTCTGGAACAGCTCTCTGAACAGCTGGTCGATCTGGAGAAGCGTCCCAACGATCGTGAACTACTGAATGCCATTTTCCGTGGTTTTCATACGGTGAAGGGCGGGGCAGGCTTCCTCTCGTTGACGGAGCTGGTGGATGCATGCCACGGCGCGGAGAACGTATTCGATACGTTGCGTAATGGTGGTCGCCAGGTTGATTCCGAATTGATGGATGTGATTTTGCAGGCGCTCGACACGATCAACGAGATGTTTAGCAAGGTTCAGAATCGTGAGCCTTTAGAGCCCGCATCCCCTGAGCTACTGGAAGCCATGCATCAACTCAGCCGCCCTGCATCTGCCGCACCGGTCAGCAAACCCGTTGCTCCAGTTGTTACTCCTCCTCCGGTCGCAGCTCCGGCTCCTGTCAGCTCTGGCGGTTCGATTGACGAGATATCTCAAGATGAGTTTGATCGTCTGCTGGACGAGCTTCATGGCCCAGGGAAAAATCCAGCAGCTTCAGTCACTGCATCGGGTGATGGTGACATTACCGATGATGAATTTGAGGCTCTTCTGGACCAATTGCATGGTCAGGGGAAACACATCACCAGCGGTCCTGCTGCACCTGTGGCTCCGATGCAACAGGCCCAATCAGAAGCCGATGCCCTGATCGATGATGACGAATTTGAACGCTTGCTCGATCAGTTGCATGGCAAAGGAAAGGCTCCAACGGCCTCGTTAGCTACGGAACAAGAAACGAAAGCTGAAGAGGATTCGCCCGCAGCTCCAGCTATCAAAGCTCAGGCTGCTCCGGCGGCCGCCCAGGCATCGCAACAGGTTCAAAGTGAAACGACGGTCCGGGTTGATACTCGAACACTCGACGTCATCATGAACATGGTCGGTGAGTTGGTTTTGGTGCGTAATCGCCTGGTGAGCCTGGGGATTGCCAGCAACAACGAAGAGATGTCAAAGGCAGTCTCCAATCTGGATGTGGTGACGGCGGATCTGCAAGGCGCGGTCATGAAGACCCGCATGCAGCCGATTAAAAAGGTGTTCGGACGATTCCCTCGTGTGGTCCGGGATCTGGCGCGTAGCCTGAAGAAAGAGATCAACCTGGTCATGGAAGGCGAAGATACCGATCTTGATAAGAATCTGGTTGAAGCCTTGGCTGATCCCTTGGTCCACCTGGTGCGTAATTCGTGCGATCACGGCGTCGAAATGCCGGATGTTCGTCTCAAGGCTGGCAAGACCCGCGAGGGTTGTATTCGTCTGAGCGCCTCCCAAGAGGGTGATCATATCTTGCTGCAGATCGAAGACGATGGCGCAGGTATGGATCCAGAGAAGCTCAAGTCGATTGCCATCAAACGAGGGGTCATTGACGCCGAGTACGCCAGTCGCATGAGCGACACTGAAGCCTATAACCTGATCTTTGCTCCCGGTTTCTCAACCAAGCAGGAGATATCCGATATCTCTGGCCGCGGTGTCGGCATGGACGTGGTCAAGACCAGTATTACCCAGTTGAATGGTTCGGTGCATATTCATTCCGAGTTGGGCGTCGGTACCCGTCTTGAGATCAAGGTTCCTCTGACTCTGGCCATATTGCCGACCCTGATGGTCGAAGTGGGGCAGCAGACTTTTGCCTTACCACTGACCAGCGTCAACGAGATTTTCCATCTGGATCTGACTCGCGCCAAGGTGGTAGATGGTCAGACGACGATCATCGTTCGCGACAAGGCTATCCCTCTGTTCTATCTGCAAGATTGGCTGGTGCGTGGCTCCAATCGGGGTTCTGGCCGTCGGGATAAGGGGCATGTCGTTATTGTACAGATCGGAGCCAAACAGGTTGGTTTTGTCGTTGATAACTTGATTGGGCAAGAGGAAGTAGTCATCAAGCCGCTTGATCGACTGCTGCATGGGACGCCGGGAATGGCGGGCGCAACCATTACCAGTGATGGTGGCATTGCATTGATATTGGACGTGCCCAACCTGTTGAAGGCTTATGCACGTCGACGCTGAATATAGAGAATGAAGAGAACATGGTAGTTAAGGTATTAGTTGTAGACGACTCCAGCTTCTTTCGTCGCCGAGTCAGCGAAATCATTAATCAAGATCCTACGCTTGAAGTCATAGATACGGCGCAAAATGGCCGGGAAGCCGTTGAAAAGGCGATGCGGTTACAGCCGGATGTCATCACTATGGATATCGAAATGCCGGTGATGGATGGTATTTCGGCTGTGCGTGAGATCATGGCTAAGTGTCCGACTCCGACGCTGATGTTCTCTTCTCTGACGCATGATGGTGCCAAGGCCACTCTGGATGCGTTGGATGCCGGTGCTTTGGATTTCTTACCCAAGAAATTCGAAGATATTGCCCGTGACAAAGAGGAGGCTATCAAGCTTCTGCAGCAGCGAGTGAAAGCGATTGCTCGCCGACGCCTCTTCATGTCGCCAGTCCGTCCGGCACCAGCACAGCCCTCATCTTCTGCGCAGTCGGCAATTTCTTCAGGTAGCACGACTCCGTTTTCGACTCGCTCGTCGACTCTTACCAGTGAGCGCACAACGGCCCCGGCGGCCGTGGCCACTCAGGCTCCGGTTAATTTCAAGAAGTCAGGAAAGAGCTATCAATTGCTGGCCATTGGCACCTCCACCGGTGGCCCGGTCGCACTGCAGACGGTGTTGACTCAGCTACCTGCTAACTTTCCGTATCCGATTTTGCTGATTCAACATATGCCCGCTACCTTCACTGCCGCCTTTGCTGCACGTCTGAATGGTTTATGCCAGATCAGTGTGAAGGAAGCAGAAGATGGTGATCTGCTGAGGCCTGGCTGGGCCTATCTGGCTCCGGGTGGGCGCCAGATGATGTTGGATGGGCGCGGTAGCAGTGCCCGCATCCGTATCATTGATGGGAATGACAAGGTCAATTACAAGCCCTGTGTCGATATCACCTTTGCCTCGCTGGCCAAGAGTCACGGCGATAAGGTTCTGGCCGTGGTGTTGACGGGCATGGGTGCCGATGGGCGGGATGGGGCTCGTTTGCTCAAAGAGCAGGGGTCAACTATCTGGGCGCAGGATGAGGCCAGTTGTGTGGTTTACGGCATGCCCCAAGCGGTGGCCAAAGCCGGTATCGCCTCGGAGTCTCTGCCGTTGGACAAAATTGCGCAACGTATCATGGTTGAAATAGGACGCTAAGCATGAGTCTTATCGGAATTTTCGTAGCAATCGCGTTTATCATCGGCGCCAACATTTTGGAAGGCGGGCACCCGAGCGCCCTGCTCAACTTGCCTGCCTTCTTGATCGTGATCGGCGGTGCCATCGGTGCTGTCATGGTGCAGTTTGCCTTTGGTGTTTTAATCGCCTCTCTGAAACAGTGTAAGTGGCTGCTGGCCGGACCTAAATTGGATCTGCATGCTCAGGCCGAAATGCTTGAAGGTATGTCGACGACGGCGCGCCAGCAGGGGTTGCTGGCTTTGGAAAATCAGGTGGCCCAGATCGAGGATGCATTTACGCGCAATGGTCTGCAGATGATTGTGGACGGGGTCGATAAGGAACAACTACATCAACTGCTCGAGAATGAAATCGAGATGGAACAGCATGAGCTGGAGCAGTCGGTTAAAGTGTTTGAGGCACTGGGGGGTTATGCTCCGACCATGGGGATCCTCGGGGCCGTTTTGGGTTTGATTCATGCCATGGGTCTTCTTGACCAACCGGAAAAGTTGGGCCCAGCAATTGCGGTCGCCTTCGTCGCTACCATCTATGGGGTAGGGTCGGCCAACATCCTGTTCTTGCCAGTTGCCAACCGTTTCAAGGCTTTTAATCACGAGATTGCACATTTCAAACTGATGGTGCTCGAGGGGCTGTTATCGATCGCCAGTGGTGAAAACACCATGCAACTCAAACGACGTCTGCAGGTTTACATCGGAGAAGAGTAAGCCATGGCAAAGAAAAAAAAGGCTGAGCCGCCAGAGAACCATGAACGCTGGTTGCTCTCTTACGCAGACTTCATGACTTTGCTATTTGCCTTGTTCGTTGTGTTATATGGCTTCGCCATGTCAGCACAAACCGAGGTTAAGGCCTTGGTACAGGGACTCATCCAGAGTTTTACCGAGATGGGTTTCGTGACGGCTCGTCCTGGATCAACGGTTCTGGGCGGTAACCTTGGCATCCAATCTAGTAGCGATGACTCTGGCATCAGTGCCGCCTCTCCCAACCAGGTGGTCACCATAGTCCAGGCTCCGACCCAAGGGGGCGGTGGTATGCTGGATTCGGGGCAGCCTCCTACTCAGCAGCCTTTGCCCACCAATAGCACCGAGATGGAGATCAAAGATCAGCTGCCGCTGGATAGTGCAACCAGCAATAGTTCTGGCGCACCATTTGAATCTCTTGAAAAAGAGTTCAACCAATCGTTGGAGGATTTGGTTGCAGCTGGCCTCATCAATATCAAGTCAGATGAGAATTGGCTGACCATAGAGTTGAGCTCAGGACTCATATTCCCGAGTGGCAGTGCTACCATACTGCTTAAAGCCAAGCCTATTCTCAAACAGATTGCCAAGACTCTGGCTCCGCTCAAGAACTATGTTCGCGTTCGTGGCTATACCGATAATGTTCATATCGGCAATGAACTCTATGCGTCCAACTGGGAGCTCTCGGCTTACCGTGCCATTTCGGTGTTGAACAGTTTGAGCGGGGATGGCATTCCATCAGCCCAGCTGGCAATCGAGGCCTACGGTGAGTTCTCACCTTTTGCCTCCAACAGCACCGAGCGTGGGCGGGAAGTAAATCGCAAGGTCGTGATAGCGGTCTCTCGTTTTGCCTATACACCGAAATCGTTGCCCGTTATTGTCGATGAAGGATCTAAGCAGCCTGGACAAGCTCGGAAGAAGCCGGAATTGAGTTTGGATAACTATGATGTCATCCAGTTACCGGATGGTCGTTTTAAATTAAAGAAGCAGGAATGACGCCTTGATAGTATGGACAGTAGCCAATCAGAAAGGAGGGGTGGGTAAGACCACGACAGTGGCTAGCCTTGCCGGTCTGCTAGCCACTCAGAATAAGCGGGTCTTGCTGATCGATACCGATCCCCACGCCTCCCTGACCAGTTATCTGGATTACGATTCGGATCTGCTGGACGGAACCCTATTCGATCTTTTTGGCCAGAAGGCTCCCGATCGGCATCAGGTTGAGCGGGTGATACTGCAGACCCGGTTTACCAATATCTGTTTGATTCCAGCCTCGATTGCCTTGTCGACTCTCGATCGGACTCTGGGCGACCGAGATGGCATGGGGTTGATATTGCGGCGGGCACTGCAACACATCAAAGACTCTTTTGATGTTGTGTTGATTGATTGTCCTCCTGTGCTGGGTGTCATGATGGTAAATGCTCTGGCTGCCAGCAGCCGCATCCTGGTCCCTGTTCAGACCGAGTTTCTGGCTCTCAAGGGGCTGGAGCGCATGATCAAGACATTTGAAATCATGCAGAACTCCAGCCAATTGCCATTTCACTACACGATAGTGCCCACCATGTTTGATAAGCGAACCAAAGCATCACTGCAGAGTCTGGAAACTGTGCGTGAATTGTATGGTTCGTCGGTCTGGGACTCGGTGATTCCGATCGATACGAAATTCAGAGACGCGAGCCACTTGCATGTGCCGCCCTCCATCTATGCCCCAGAGAGTCGAGGTAGCCATGCCTATCTTGAATTGCTCAATTATTTGATGCAGTGCGAGGGAGTCCAGTCATGACGCAAGGATCCCAACTCAAGGCCATGGATAGTTATTTCAAGTCACTGCTCTCTGAAACAGTGACGGATAATGTGCCGCAACCAGTACCAGTCAAAGAGCCGGCGGTGGTGGCTCAGGCTCCCTTTGCGGAGCCCGTGGTTGAGCAACAAACCCGGTTGGCCGACTTGTTGGCTCAAGTCGAGCCGCTGAACGAAGCTAAAGTGGTGGTGAAGACGGAGACGCAGGTCAAGATCGCTCCTAAGATACCGCAGCCGCCAGCACCGCCAGCATGGAAGAATATCGATCCGGGTAAAGAGTTTCAGGCGCTGTTTTTTGTCGTTTCAGGTGTTACCTTCGCGGTGCCATTAACCGAACTGGGTGGCATTCATCAGCTTGCCAAGATCAATACCTTGTTTGGTAAACCGGATTGGTTTGCTGGTGTCATGACCCAACGGGATTCCCAGCTGAATGTGGTCGATACCACGCGCTGGATTATGCCTGGTCGTGAAGCGTCCGAGCCCTATCAGTATCTGGTCATGCTGGGGAATAGCCAGTGGGGCTTAGCTTGTCACGAGCTGCATGGAACCGAGCTCCTCGTCCGGGATCGGATCCAGTGGCGTGGTAGTGCAGGCAAGCGGCCTTGGCTGGCCGGTATGGTAAAGGACAAGATGTGTGCCTTACTTCATGTACAGGAGTTACTGGCTCTATTAGTGAAAGGGGTCAACATTGAAGGACTCTGAGATCGCTCTTTTTCGAGTTTATTGCTAATTTTGTTTCATGACGCCAGAAATAAGGAATCAAAACATGAGTCAGAAGCGTAACGTGGCGCAGAATGTTGCTGAAGATGAAGTGCTCCAGTGGGTGACATTTCAACTGGATCGTGAAACCTATGGCATCAATGTGATGCAGGTGCAAGAAGTCTTGCGCTATACCGAGATTGCTGCGGTTCCTGGTGCGCCAGACTATGTTCTGGGGATCATCAACCTGCGTGGCAATGTAGTGACTGTCATTGATACTCGCTCACGCTTTGGTTTGCAGCCTGCTGAGGTGGGTGACAATTCCCGTATCGTTATCATTGAAGCCGAAAAACAGGTCATTGGTATTTTGGTGGATAGCGTGGCGGAAGTCGTCTATTTACGGGCTTCCGAAATCGACGTGGCTCCAAGCGTTGGGACCGAAGAGAGTGCCAAGTTTATCCAGGGCGTCAGCAATCGCGACGGTGAATTGTTGATTCTGGTTGACTTGAACAAACTCTTGTCGGACGAAGAGTGGGATGAGTTGAATCTACTTTGATTACTGATCTGAATCTCCTGGCGTTGGGCTTGTCGGCTGCGGCCCTGTTGATCGCTCTTCTGACTCTCATCGTGTGGTGGGTGAGTGAAGGGCGGAGCAAACGCAAGCTGCAAGCCATGGAGTTATTGGTCAAGGAGCTGCTCAAGGCACGAGACAGTGCTCGCAAGCAGCTCAATGAGTTGCATAGCAGTACGCTTGGGACAGGACAAAAGCTGGGCGAGCTGGAAAAGGGGATCTTGGCTGTGGCCGAGCGGCAACAAGAGCTGGTGCTGCAGGATCCTGACAGTCGTCTCTATAGTCGGGCTGCCCGCATGGTTGAATTAGGCGCTGGCCTCGATGAAGTGATGGCGGAATGTGAGATACCCAAGGCAGAAGCCGAGTTGTTAATTTCACTGCGCAGCGCCAAGTCTCGCTAAGCACGGATCTTCAGACTCCGGGATCAATCCACAAAAGCGGCTTTGGCCGCTTTTGTCATATCTGGAATGTTGCCTGTCGATAGTGAGGTGCGCCGGATTCAGGCCCGGGTATCCAGCGCCGTGCTGCCATCGGCTCTTCGCCAATGATCGGGATACTTCCCTTGCAACAAGTAGGAGTAGGAGAGGATCTCGGCGATGACAACATAGAGGGCCGGAGGAACTGCCTCGCCCTCCTGTAGTGAGGCCAATCGTTCGAGTAAGGCTGGATCCTGGTGGATATAGAGTCCGGCTTCCTGCGCCATGGCCAGGATCAATTCGGCCATATCGCCTTCGCCTTTGGCGGCGACGTGGGGGGCTTGGTGGCCATCATATTTCAAAGAAACCGCTCGTAGCGGCTCATCACCTGGTTGTGCCATGTTCAAATCCTGATTGAAAGTCCTGATGAGGGCTCATCATTGCCCCCTGGTTCATCGGTTGGCGGGTTCACCTTACCCTGGCGGCAGCCAAATTGGCTTGGTTGCAGCCCCAATTCACGAAAACGACCTTCGAGTAGAGGCAGGGTTTCTCGCACTCGGTCGACTGTGGTCAGCCGTTCAGCCATGACTTGAAGTTGAATATCGGGAATGTCCAGTCGAGCCCTAATTTGAATCGCCCCCAGTTGTGGCGGCTCCAGATAAAAGCTGAGTGTCCATTGGTATGGATTATGTTTGCCGGGCGAGCGCTGCATGCTAAGACCACTCTCCCGACCTCCGGGTTGCTGGGGGGGAAGTGGAACATAGTTTGGCAGGGGCTGCTGCATCTCCTGATGCAACTGTTTAAAGCGCTCAGTCTGTCCGAGCAAGGATGCCGCCATCTTCTCGGTTAGTTGCTTGTGTTCTTCCGTGAGCAGTGGATTGGTTGGCTGCTCTTTTCGCGGGTTTGTCTCATCGGCTTCGGCCTGCAACTGCTGGAGGCGGATGGAAAAGAGTGTCAAAGCCCACTGCTGCAGGGCTCGCCCCGTTGACGATGAGGAGGAGAGTGGCTGTTGCAGAAAGTCGAACCACTGCTCAACCTCATTGCTCTGCTGCAATGGGCTCTGTAAGGCATCATAAAGCCGTTGTAACGAGGGGCGAAGTAGATCAGGCAGTCGTCTGGCTCCGAGCTGCTGACCAATCTCGAAGATGAAGGCTCCTAAGGGCATCGGCAGCGGCATGATGGGTGGTGAGCCGAGAGCGTTCACCATGGGTTGTTGGGATTGGGAGACTGCCGTATGCCCCTGCAGTAGCGCACCCATGCGTTGCAGCAGCGGCACGCTCTCCGCTTTTTGGCTAACAAGGCTCAGTGCCTCGAGTAAACGGCCGCCATCGTTGGCGGGTTTTACGGCACCCTGGCTTGGCGCCGCCTGGGCTGTCTGTGTTGGAGGGGGTGCCGTTTTATCTCCTTGAGTGGGTAACGCGATGCCCTTGGTGGTCGCCGGAGGCAGATTGACCCCAAGGAGCGGCATGCGAGCCGGTGACGCGGTAGGAGGCGTCTTGCTTCCCGCATGACTGGCCTCGCTCTGACCCGAGGGCTGCTCTTCGGGTAATGGTTCACCTGGCCCGGTTGCCTGGCTGCTGTTGCTGCCAGGTGTGGTTGTTCCTGGCTGGGGAATTGTTGACTTTGTGCTTAATTGGCTTTGCAGGAGGAACTGCAAGGTAGCGCGGCTGAGCTGATCCAGATTCATCATCTGGCGCTTATCAATCTCGGCTGAGGGCAGCACAATTTGCTGTTGTGTCAGGGCGCTTACCAGGTTGCGGTTGATCTGCTCGGCGGGAACCCGCAGGGCTATCGACTGGACCAGCCACTGCATCAGTGCTCGTCCGGAGCTGCTCGACTCCTGCAAGGAGAGTGGCAACTGCTGCATCAGGGTCGTGACCAAACTTGGGGTGGCGGCCAGCTGGCGCAACAACACCGGCACCTTATCCAGAGTCATCACCTGTTGATTCAGCAATGGATCCTGAGGTCGTAGTAGCGGCAATAGACGCTGCAGTAATTGCTGCAGAGGCTGGTTTTCCGGATTCGATTCTGACGATTGGCCGGAGTTTTCCAACTGGCTACTGAGCAGACGTAACAGGGCTTGCTGCTTTTGTGCGACCTCATCGGGGAGTCGCCCCTGCTGGCTGGTCAATTGCGAGAGATATTGCCGCATGAGCGCCGCGGGCGTGTTAGCTGCCACCCCCTCTTGACGCTGTGTCTGATTGCTCGTGTTGTCGAGTGACTCGCCATCAGCGTAGTGCGGTTGTGCCACTGGGGCTGAATCGTTGAGCTTGATGTCGGACACTGTCACTCCCGTGGCTGGCGGAATTCGAAGAGCATGATGGTCTGGGTGTGATTACCGAGCCTGGCTAGCTCGTGAATATATCTGTCATGACCAAGCTTGATGCCTGGCGGCGTATTCGGTCAAGAGAGGCGCTGCAGATGTGTGGCATTCAGTAGACTAGAAGATCCCAGATGCAGGATGCGGTTGCGCATTGGGGGCACCAAGTGACTGGGGTGATTGATTTTCCCGAACTTTGGCGAACTTGGGGTATAATCCGGCGCGAATTAGCCACTGATATAACCATAAGACGAAGGGATCTGACTGGCATGGTAAGCAGAAAACATTATTTGCTGGCATGGGCTCTACTCTGGCCACTGGCTGGTAGTGCTGCCGTTGAAGCGACACATCAGGTCGCGACCGGACCGGGTGGGGCCGTCGATCCCTATGAATCGATTAACCGTTTAAGTTGGGAGCTCAACTATAGCTATCTGGATCGGTATGCATTGCGACCGGTCGTTCACAGCTATGTCGAGTGGGTGCCCCAGCCAGTCCGTAATGGCGTCGGCAATTTCACCGAAAATTTCAATGAGGCCAACTACTTCGTCAACAACTTGCTGGTTGGTCGAGTTGTGGACTCGGGCACCAGTGTGCTGCGTTTTGCCGTGAACTCAACCTTTGGCTTGTTTGGCTTTGTCGATGTGGCTCAGGATATGGGGCTCGAACGTCGAGCCATGAGCATGAGCACTGTACTTGGCAAGGCGACAGTCAATCAGGGGCCCTATTTCATGGTGCCTGTCTACGGGCCGACAACGATGCGGGATGCTATCGGCGATACGGTTGATGGTCTCTATTTTCCATATGCCAGCATGGGCTGGGGATTCCGACTTGGCCTGTGGGCTGTTGATGGTCTGGACAGCCGCTCCCGCCTCGTTCAGCAGGAAGCCGTATTGGACAACTCGCTGGACCCATATGGTTCGGCTAAAGATTTTTATCTGCAGTATGAAGAGGCTAAGGTGCAGGATGGTCGGCCCAAGGCGGCGTTACCATCCGGTGAGCAGCAGAACTCGGATGATGGTGCTCTCGATCAATACATGGATGAGATCGACTGACCTCGCAACGGATACAAGAAGGCCCCGAATTTCGGGGCCTTCTTGTCTCTGCTTCTTGAAACAGCACTTGCAAATCGGTAGCGGATTGGTAAGGTGTGAAAATCGCTAGTGCGAAAATGGTTTTGTGTCAATAATCAAAGAGCATTCCAGTCGCGCTGTTTGTGTAAAGAAAAGTTTACTAGGTTGGTCGCCAGCATGCATAGAGATAGTTTGAACAACGTTTATATCCAATCTGAAAGTGTCTTGATGACTCCGGCTGAACTCAAGGAGCGGGTTCCGGTATCTGCCGATGCGTTGGCGTTCATCGCCGATGCCCGTCACACCATAGCCAACATCATCCAGCGCAAGGATCACCGTCTGCTGGTGGTCTGTGGTCCCTGTTCGATTCACGACATGGATGCGGCCAAGGAGTATGCTCAGCGTCTCAAGGAGTTGCATGATCGCTATGCAGACAGTCTCTACATTGTCATGCGGGTTTACTTTGAAAAGCCGCGAACGACTGTCGGTTGGAAGGGATTCATCAATGACCCGAATCTCGATGGCTCGTTTGACATCGAACTCGGCCTGACCAAGGCCCGTGAGTTGTTGACCTGGTTGGCCGAGCTGCGACTGCCCCTAGCGACCGAGGCTCTGGATCCGATCAGCCCGCAATACTTGGCGGATCTTTTCTCCTGGTCGGCCATCGGCGCCCGGACGACTGAATCGCAAACCCACCGCGAGATGGCTTCGGGGCTTTCGATGCCAGTTGGTTTCAAGAATGGCACTGATGGCAATCTAGAGACGGCGATCAATGCACTTAAATCTGCGGCAGCCCCACACACCTTCATGGGAATTAATCAGCAGGGACAGGTTGCCTTGCTGCAGACTCAAGGTAATCCGGATGGTCATGTGATCCTGCGTGGAGGCAAGCATCCCAATTACGATTCGGTCAACGTCTCTTTGGCTGAACAGGCGCTGGCCAAAGGCAAACTGCCTGCCCGATTGGTGGTTGACTGCAGTCATGGGAACTCCAGCAAGAACCATGAGTTGCAACCTCTGGTCGCAGCCAATGTCATCCATCAGATCCAGGATGGGAATACCTCGATTCTCGGGATCATGCTTGAATCCAATCTGGGGGCGGGGAGTCAATCCAGTGAGCAACCCAAGAGCCAGATGCAATATGGCATCTCAATCACGGATGCCTGTATTGATTGGGAGACGACCGCGACTCTGTTGGCTACCTGTCACGATGAGTTGAAGGGGCCGCTGAAGGCTCGACTCCAGGCCTGATTGGACCGCATAATGAGCTCCGGTCAAGGCCGGAGCTTTTTTTGGGATGGTTAAAGGATGAATGAAGAATTAAACGCCCTGAGGGATCAGATTGATGCCGTGGATCAACAGCTGGTTGCGCTGTTGGCTCAGCGTCTGGCTCTGGTTGCTGAGGTCGGTGAGGTCAAGAGCCGTCACGGGTTGCCCATCTATGCACCCGATCGTGAGGCGGCCATGTTGGCCAAACGTCGTGCCGAGGCGACGGCCAAGGGTGTTCCTGCCGATTTGATTGAAGATGTGCTGCGTCGTGTCATGCGCGAGTCGTATAGCAGCGAAAATGATTCCGGCTTCAAGTGTGTTCGCCCCGAGCTAGGTCCGATCGTGGTGATTGGTGGGGCGGGTCAATTAGGACGCCTGTTCGTCAACATGTTTCGCCTGTCGGGCTATCAGGTCGAGATCCTGGAGCGTAATGACTGGCCTCAGGCCGAGCAGATGCTCAGCCGCGCAGGCATGGTCGTGGTGGCTGTGCCTATCGATGCCACCTGTGAGGTGATCGATAAGCTGAAGATGCTGCCCGCCGATTGCGTTTTGGTGGACCTGACTAGCGTCAAGAGTCAGCCGCTGGAGCATATGTTGGCGGTCCACTCAGGGCCTGTTCTGGGCTTGCACCCCATGTTTGGCCCGGATGTTTCCAGTCTGGCCAAGCAGGTCGTGGTCTACTGTGCTGGGCGGCAGGAGGCCGACTATCAGTGGTTGCTGGATCAGATGCGTATATGGGGTGTCCGCCTGCACAGCGTCACCGCCGAGGAGCATGATGAGGCGATGAGCCTGATCCAGGCGCTGCGCCACTTCACCAGCTTCGTCTACGGGGTCCATTTGAGTGAAGAGAAGGCGGATCTCAAGCGCTTGCTGGCGCTGAGTTCCCCCATCTATCGGCTGGAGCTGGCCATGGTCGGTCGTCTGTTTGCCCAAGATCCGGCTCTGTATGCGGACATCATTCTCTCATCGCCCCGCAATGTGCAGATGATCCGTCGCTACCATCAGCGGATGGGTGAGGCGATCACCATGTTGGAGGCGGCGGATCGGGATGGCTTTATTGCGACCTTCCACCGTGCCGCCGAGTATTTCGGAGACTACGCCGGTCAGTTTTTGCGTGAAAGCAAGATGTTGCTGGCTCAGGCTCATGACAGCCGTCACCACGAGTCACTGTAGTTTTGTGACCCACTGAAATAAAAGGCGACCCTGAGGTCGCCTTTTGTCGTTCCAGGTTGCTTATTCGCCCGTAGGAACCAGATACTCGGGCAGCGTCGTTGGCCGAACATCCTCACTGGGATAGCAACCCAATACCTTGAGGGCGCGGACAATTCCGTTGAGCTGCTTGAGTGCCGCCTGCATCGCCGGATCATTCAGATTGGCCGCCACATCGATATAGAACATCTCCTCCCAGGGGTTACCCTGCATCGGGCGCGACTCCAGCTTGGTCATGTTGATGCTGTGGTTGCGCAGCACCAACAGAGCCTCCACTAGGGAGCCGGCCTTCTGGGCGGTAGAGAGGATCAAGGTGGTCTTGGCCGGGATCTGCGGAGCAACTTCGATAGCCTTGCGAGCCACGACGATGAAGCGAGTGATGTTGTCCTGCTGATTGGCCAGATTGGTAGCGATCGGCTGCAGGCCGAACAGCTCGCCACCGGCAGCACTGCCGAGCGCGGCGGCGTGCGGGCTTGCCTGGGCCTGTACCTTGGCCATGGCGGCTGACGAGGAGTCGCAATACTCCAGATGAACATGGCTCATCTGCTCATGCAGGTAGTTCGAGCATTGCTGGATCGGCTGCGGGTGGGCATAAATGGTGGTGATCTGGCTGATATCCGTGGGTATCGCAGTTAACAGGCAGTGCTCGATCGGCAGTGTCAATTCACCGACGATGGAGAGGCTGGTGCGCTGCATCAAATCATAAACCTCATTGATGCTGCCTGAGCTGGTGTTTTCAATGGGCAGCACACCGTATTGCACCCGTCCAGATTCCACCTCGTCGATCACCTGCTGGAAATTGTTGCAGCTGGCCTCCAGCACTTGGTCGGTATGGCGGCTCAGATACTTGCGGGCGGCCAGGCTGGAGTAAGAGCCGCGAGGTCCCAAAAAGGCAATGCTGGTCAGTGCGCCCTGCTGATCGGCGTTGAGTTGGTCCTGAATGTAGGCTTGCTGGCTCAGCACCGAGTCTTCGATGATCAGGTGGTAAATCTGGCTGATGTAGTGGGGGGAGAGCCCCTGCGGACGTCCCTGCTGGATCAGTCCTTCCAGCAACTCCTGCTCGCGGGCCTGGTCGCGGATTGGACGTCGATCGACCTGCTTACTGCGTGCCACTTCGATGCTGAGTTGTTTGCGTCGAGCCAGAAGACGCAATAAATCGCCATCCAATTGGGTGATTTCATCCCGGATGGTTTCCAGTGTGGCCATGTAATACTCCCTCAAACGTATAGATCCTGGGCCTGAGCCAGGCGTCGAATCGACGATTCATCCTTGCCTGGCTATGAGCTGCGCGCTGCCTCTGTGGCGCATATTAGCAGCTGAGGTTGAACGGATGTAAAAAAAGCCTCCGCTGGCGGAGGCTTTTAACTGTTCGTGTCTTGACTCATCTGCGTAGGTACGAACGCTGCCTCCTGGGTTTACGCCGGGGTAAACAGGAAAAAACAACGGAAGGTAAATCGTACGGTACACAGGGTCATGAGTTGTCCTCAAATTAGTGGCTATAGCAATACGTCAAATGGCTGCAAGTTGCAAGCGACGGCGCCATGTCACCATGAAGAAGGGCGCCTTATGGCGCCCTTTGCTGGCTTGTTTAGGCAACGGGAGCGAGTTCTCCCATTCGGCACTGCTCTTTACCAGAACGGCTACTGCGGTGAGCCGCCGGTTTGGCCAGATAGCGAGTGAGTTGGCGTTCCAGCTTCTGCCCCAGCAGAGTCACGGCAGCGTAGAGATCTTCGTGCTCGGCTTGGGCAAACAATTGACCATTGGGGATCCCGATTTTGGCTTCAATGATGAATGCTAGGCCCTCTTTCATAATGATGACTTGGGGGGTAATGAGGGGCACCTGCAGGCGCTCCAGTTTGGCAAAGCGTGACTCAATCCGTTCACGGATGTTTGGGGTGACGTCGATAGCTTTGCTGGTGATGTCAATAATCATGATGAACCCCCTTGGTTCTTGTTCTTATCTCGACTTCAGATTACTCATTCCACCGTGGTGTAAAGTGTGATCTGGATCGCCTAAATTCAGTATGGTCGACGTAAGCACCTGGTTCTGTGATCCTGGGGTTGGAATGGGGAAAAAAGGCTTGTCACTGACAGTTGCTACAGGCAGAATTTTGGCATCTTAAAAACAGGTCTATCCAGTATCACTCTGGTTTAGTTGTTATCTGTGCCCTGTCAGCCCAGATCTCTTCATCTAAAGGTTTCGTGTGAGTTTGCATTCTGGATATGAGTTGACAGAGTTTCTGGATTTGGTCGCTGATGATGTTCCCGAGTTTTCACTTCCGTCCTACCTGGAAACCTCATCGTCGTCGCCTGACTTAGTGTCACCCCCTTTCGCTCCTCCGGCGAGCGGCGAAGCGGCGCCTGTTGTCGCCCTTTGTCATGCCCGCGAATTACTCTACTTCTATCGTCAGCTTTGCCTGTTGGCGCAAAAGATGGTGGAAGCGCACCATGTCAGCATTTGGCTTTCATCCCCCGATCAGGCGGATCTGATCTGTTCCCATGTGCTTGGTAGCTCCGGGTTAATGGGGCGAACATTCTCTCAGCAGGATCAACTGCGGCTTGGGTTGCGCATGAGCTTGCGTGATGGCTTGCTGGCAGTTTCACCCTCCCAGCAACCAGAGCTTTGGCAACAACTCAGTGTTGCCGGGCAGCAAGGATGTCTGCTGGTGGCGCTCATTGGCGAAGCCGGTGGCTGGCAAGGGCTATTGTGTTGCCAGCGTCTGGAGGCAGATCCTGGCCAACTGAGTCGCTATGCTCCTGTGCTCAATCAACTGGCTCTTCTGGCTGGGCGCAGCCTGGAATCGTTGGCGCACAACCCGACAGAACAGACACTTTTGTTGCGCCAGCAGCAATTGGAGCGCATCAACTATTCTCTCTCCTCCAAGACCGGGCGGGCTTTCTTCGATGAGCTGGTGCGGCAGTTGCACTCTGTGTTGCAAGCTCGTCATGCCTGGTTGGCGGAACTGGAGTCGCCACCGCTGACCCACTGGGCCCGCGTCGTTGTCAGTGCAGGAAGCCTGGTTGGAGAAGGATTTGCGCGCTATCCTCTGGCCGACACCAGTTGTGTTCATCTCTATCAGCACCCCGAATTATCCAGTTTTAGCGCCCGCCAGGGGCAGCTTCCCGAGCCGTTGTCTGGTGCTGGTTTTTACTGGGCCTTACCGCTGCGCGATAGCAAACAACAGATCATCGGCCATCTGGCCTTGACGTTTGCCCCGGGCGTAGAGCCGGATCGCCAGACGCTGGTTGGCTTGCAGCAACTGATAGCTCATCGGGCCTCTGCCGAGCTGGAGCAGTTGCGGGCCGAGGCGGAGCTGCGTTTGTCTGCCGTAGCATTTGAAACCAATGAAGGGATCATCATCACGGATCCGGATTTCATGGTTCTGCGGGTTAATCACGCGTTTTGCCATATTACCGGCTACAGCATGCAATACGTCTTGGGCAAGCGGTTGGGCAGTGAGCTGTGGCCTTGGTTGCAGTCCGGCATGTTCCCGTTTGATAACGAGGGGCGCTGGCAGGGTGAGGTCAATCGTCAACATGCCACAGGCCGTCACTACCCGCAGTGGGAGACCTGGTCTCCTGTTCGCGATGAGTGGGGGACGATCAGCCACTATGTCATCTGCTTTGAAGATATGTCGGAGCGGCGCTCTGCCCAACAACAAATACAGAATCTGGCCTATTACGATGATTTGACGGGTTTACCCAATCGCCGCTATCTGATGGAACAGGTGGAGCGGAGTTTTCTGCATGCGCGGCAAAATGACATGGTCGGTGCCTTGCTGTTCATCGACCTGGACCATTTCAAGACCATCAACGATTCACTGGGCCACTCCACCGGGGATTGGTTGTTACAACAGGCCTCGATCCGCTTGAACCAACTGCTACGGCGTGGCGATCTGCTGGTGCGCTTGGGGGGCGACGAGTTCGTCTTGCTGCTACCGATACTATCCGCCAATCCGGCACAGGCAGAGCTACAAGCGACCATGGTGGCGGAACAGGTTATCGAGCAGATCTCGATGCCTTATGATTTCCGGGAGCAGAATCTGCATATCGGGGCTAGCGTCGGCATCAGCCTGTTCCCGACCCGGGATCAGACTCCCGCCGATCTGCTCAAGCAGGCCGATACGGCCATGTACCAGGCCAAGTCGGCTGGTCGCCGTATGACACGGTTGTTTGATTCCGAGATGCAGCGTCAGGCAGACCGTCGTTTATTGATTCACAACCAGCTGAGAGCGGCCCTGAAAAACAACGAGCTTCTGCTGCATTATCAGCCTCAGCACATGGTGAACAATGGTGAGTTGATGGGCGCCGAGGCTCTGGTGCGTTGGCAACCGGCTGGTCGTGCCCTGGTTTCTCCGGCGGAATTCATCCCCATCGCGGAAGAGACGGATTTGATTATCGACATTGGTCGATGGGTTTTATTAGAGGCTTGTAATCAGTTTGTGCGTTGGCAGGAGAGTGGCTTCAATCTGCCGCAACTCTCGGTGAACGTCAGTGCCAAGCAATTTCACCATACCCATTTTGTCGAGCATATTCACGATGTTCTGGCGGCTACCGGCATGGAGCCCACGGCACTGAACCTGGAGATCACCGAGTCTGTTGTATTGGGAAATACCGAAGACACCATCAACAAGCTCAGTGAACTCAAACAGTTGGGGATTTCGTTTTCGATCGATGACTTTGGTACCGGCTATTCGTCACTTGGCTATCTCAAGCGGCTGCCGGTGGATGAGCTGAAGATCGATCGCTCCTTCATTCAAGATATTCCCCATGACACCAGCAACATGGCGATTGTCGAGGCGGTGATGGCGATGGCATCCCATCTGAATTTCAATGTTACCGCCGAAGGGGTTGAGACCCGACAACAGCTCGAGTTTCTGCAAAAGCAGGGGTGCACCTTCTACCAGGGCTATCTGGCCAGTAAACCCTTACCTGCCGATGTGCTGGAAAAGTATCTGCGTCGCCATAAATGCTAATTTGTCTCTGTGTGGCAAGAGGCGGCTCTGGCGTGACCACATCCCGGGGCTGCTCTGGTATACTCGGCCTCAGATTTCATCTGCTAGCTCAGGATCTCAGCCTTTGAACGCTTGCCGCCTTCTCACCTCGTTCTTCTTCCTGTTATTTCTTGCCCCGGCGCATGCTTTGACATCAGAGCAGAACCAATACCTCTCTGCGTTGCAGGCGATCCGCTCCCAGAAGCCAGCAGAAGCCAGAGCCTTGCGTCAGCAATTGGGAAACTACCCACTGGCTCTGTATATCGACTATTACGATCTCTATCTGCGACCAGACTCTTCGCGTCTGGCGGAAGTGCAGCGTTTTGTTGAGCAAGACCAGCAGGGGTTGTTAGCCGGGCGCCTGAAGGCTCGCTATCTGCGATTGCTGGCCGATGAACAAAAGTGGGCCGCCTACCTGCAATTGGCCAATGGTGAGCCGCGGAGCCTAGGATTGCGCTGCCAGTATTATATGGCGCGTTGGGCGACTGGTGAGCAGGAGGTTGCCTATCGATTCGCCGATGATATCTGGATGCATAACGGCTCTCGGCCGGGTGAGTGTTCCCCCTTGTTTGCGCAATGGAAGTTGGCTGGGCACATGACTCAGGAGAAGATCTGGCAGCGGATGCTGCTGGTGTTCCCCGGTCGCGGCAATGAGTCGATGCTTGCCTATCTGCAGGGGGAGTTGAGTGGCTCGAGGCATCAGCTTGCGGCAGAACGGTTGGTTCAGTTGTATGACACGCCGGAAAAACTGCTCGATATTTTGCCCGCTGCGGTTGGTGGTGATGCTGCGCAAATGGCGACACTGGCGCTGCAGCGTCTGGCCAAGAGCGAACCATTACAGGCGCGAACTCTCTATTCGCAAGCTCGCCAGCGTTATCAATTGACGACGGCACAGGTGCTGGCTGTGGAGGCTAGTATTGCCCGGCAGCTGATGCTGGATCGCAATGGTGATGAGCGCAGCTGGGTAGACCGAGCTCTCCGTCGCCAGCATGATCCATCCCTGATCGAGCTGAGGCTGCGGCAGGCGGTGTGGGAAAGTGATTGGCGTGGCGTCAAGCTGTGGGTGCAACGCATACCCGACACGGCCCGTAGCGATGTGCGCTGGACCTACTGGCTGGCGCGCGCTGAAGAGGCCTTGGGCCGCAAACAGCACGCGATGGCTCTGTATCGGCAAGCCAGCTATGAGCGTAGCTACTACGGTTTTCTCGCGGCCGACCGGGTTGGGGCCAAGATGCCTCTCAACGCAACGCCGCTCACCGCAACCTTGAGTCTGCCGCAGGCGATGGCGCGTTGGAGTGCTGTTGCGCGCGTGCAGGAGTTGCTGGCAATTGGTGAGTCTGATCAGGCCCGTTCGGAGTGGATATTCCTGATGGATGCTGTGACCCATGCCGAGAAGTTAGAACTCGGCGCTTTGGCTTTGCAGACTGGATGGTACGATCTGGCGGTGCTTTCGAGTATTCGGGCCAAGGCCTGGGATGTTCTGGAGTTGCGTTTCCCCACACCGATGAGTGATGTTTTTTCGCGCTTTGCCAAATTGCAGGGTGTGGATATGAGTCTCTTGTACGCATTGGCGCGGCAAGAGAGTGCCTTGTATCACAGGGCACACTCACCGGTGGGTGCCAGTGGTCTGATGCAGTTGATGCCAACTACGGCTGCCCATGTGGCCAAAAAGGAGCGGTTCCCACTGGCGGGGCAGCAACAGTTGATCGATCCTGAAGTCAACATCCGTCTCGGCAGTGCCTATCTCAAGGAGTTACTGGACAACTACGGTGGGAATCGGGTTCTGGCTGCAGCAGCCTATAACGCAGGACCAGGACGGGTTCGTCAGTGGCGTCGAGCGAGTGGCGGCAAAAGTATGGATGTCTGGGTTGAGAACATTCCCTATAAGGAAACCCGTAATTATGTGCAGAATGTGCTGGTCTTTAACGCCATCTATCAGCAGAAGCTGCAACAGGGGACTCGGTTTCTCACCGAGAAAGAGCGCAAAATGAAGTATTGAAAACACTATTTCGGTGGGAAATAGTGGCCAAAAATGTTAAAAATATCAAAGCACTGCAGCATGATGACAAGAATGATTGTGCGGATAGTTGGTTTATCGTTGTTTAGCTAAGGGGATTGGGCATGGCCACAATTAAAGACGTTTCCAGATTGGCAAATGTGTCGATATCGACCGTTTCACGGGTTATCAATAACACTGCCCAGGTTGCGCCAGAAAAGCGTGAAGCCGTCGTGAGTGCAATGAAGCAGCTCAATTTTCGCCCGAACAGTTTTGCTCAGGCCCTGGTTAGCAAGCGTTCCAATTGCATTGGTGTGCTGGTTGGCGATCTGTGTGGTGGCCCATTCTTCGCTCAGATGATGCTGGGTATTGAGCGAGTCATTGATAAGGCTAATAAATTTACCATAGTGATGTCCGGCAACCACGATGAGCAACGTGAACGTCATGCCATTGAGGCCCTGTTGCAGCGTCAGTGTGATGCCCTGATACTGCACTCCAAGGCCCTGCCGGATGATGAGTTGCTGGAGTTAGCCCATGGGCCGACCCCTGTCGTATTTGTGAACCGTCAGGTTCCGGGGGCCGAAGACCGTTGTGTCTGGCTTGATAACCGTGAAGGAACCCTGTGTGCTGTGCGTCATCTGACTAGCCAAGGGCACCAGAAGATTGCATTTATCACCTCCAACGACATGTCCTTTACCGATGCAACGCAGCGTTTTGAGGGGTACAAACAGGGGTTGCAGGAGGCTGGCTTGCAGCTTGATGAGCAGCTGGTCGTCGCAGGTTTCCCGGACGAAGTGGGGGGGCACACCGCCATCTCCGAGCTGTTGGCGCGTCAGGTCGAGTTTACGGCATTTGTTGGTTTCAACGATGCCATGGCCGCTGGCGGCATCTCCTGTCTGATGGAGAACAACATTGCTGTGCCGCAGTCAGTCTCTGTGGTTGGTTTCGACGATATTCCGTATATCCGCTTTATTCGACCCAAGTTGACGACGGTCAAATATCCGATTGAAGCGATTGGAGAACAAGCCGCCGAGTTGGCCTTGCGTCTGCTCGATAACAAATCTGTCGAAGGGATCTGCTTGAAATTTGTCCCCGAGATGGTTGGGCGAGATTCCGTTCTGGCGCAAAAGTAACGAGTTCGATGAAGAGGAGGCATTTGCCTCCTCTTTTTCATCAATAATTGAAAACGGTTGCAGAAATGCTTTTCAATGGTGATCTGCTTCAATTTTTTGTCGGAGAAAAACCATTATTATCTCGTCGAATCTGGTGTTACTTCACTAATTCCCGCTGTGGGAAATAGCTGGTTTAAGACCCGGATATTTCCTTCGTTACTTTTAACGGCCATCATCGATGGCCGTTTTTTTATTGTCCTTTGCGGAGCAGTTGGTGTTACCAGAACGAGGATGATGGCCTTATTACTCGTCTGTTAAGAGGCTCGGGAGAGACAACCTCACTCGCCAACGCGCCGTAAACCCTTCCCTGGGGGCTCGATGGTGGCGTCCCTGCCACCAACGGTTGGCTCAAAAGGCCATCTCTCCCTTGCTGACAGACTGGCTTAGGATGATGGCCTAGTTTTTTGTTGCGTATCGTGTGCCAGCGTCATTGTCGCGTTGTCCGTTGCTGCCCAAGCAAATTGATGGGCGCAACTTGCGACCAGTGTTAGGCTATGGCTCTCCGTTTCCAACGTTTTGGCGTTGTTAGAGTCACTCAATTGAAAATGAAGAGATCGAGTATGCGTGCTGTCCTGCGTCACAGTGCCTTGCTGGCAGGATGTTTCCTGCTGACTGCTTGCCTGGAGATCCCGACCGAGGAGGTTATTTATTCCCAAGTTGGCGAACAATTGGTGGACCGTTGCACTCATGTGCCCGCTCGCCAGGGGTTCCCAGGTGGCTTACCAGCCGATTTTACTGTCCTGGTGTGGAATCTGCACAAGCTGCAGGATACTGACTGGCAGAATGAGCTGACCCGCTGGGGAAAGAGGAGTGATCTGTTGCTGTTGCAGGAGGCGCAGGACGCTCCAGAGCTTACCGCCTGGTTGGTGAGTGGACAATTCAAGTGGCAGCAGGTCGCCGCTTTTCGCTTTCAAGGGCGAGCTTCTGGGGTGCTCAATGCTGCCACCGTTGAACAGGTCTACAGCTGCTCGTTGCGGATCCCCGAGCCGGCCACTCGATTGCCAAAATCCTCACTGCTGTCGCTCTATCCGCTGCAGGGAAGTCGTTACCCGCTTATGGTGATCAATGTGCACGGTATCAACTTTGAATTGGGGATGGCCGCTTACAAACAGCAAGTGACTCAGGTCGCCAAGTTGACGCGCAACTATCAGGGGCCAGTTATAGTGGCGGGGGATTTTAATACCTGGAGTGACAAACGACGGCTCTTGCTGCAAAACGCCCTGGCGCGTTATCAATTTCAAGAAGCCAGCTATCAGCCTGATGAGCGGACGCGGGTTGCCGGGTTACCACTGGATCATCTCTTTTATCGCGGG
>JAYRLO010000245.1:0-4645 GCA_041905215.1 Aeromonadaceae bacterium | reverse complement strand
AAAGATACTGCAACACTTCGGATTGCAATAAATCTGACTTTTATTTGCTCTATTTGTTGATGGTTTGGACAGATGGCTGAATGGATGAGCTATTGATTTGACGTGTGTCACAAAGCTCTGGTTTTTGGTGAATTATTCGGCTATGTTGAAATTCCGAAATAAAAAAACATTGTTTAGCAACTAGTTACAAACAGTTAACTTTTGCCTTGTGATCCACCTGGCTATGCGATGATGTTTTTTATGGTATTTAGGTTACCTGTTTTATTAGGTGACCCATGGATCGGAGAAAGCTGATGGGCAGCAGTTCATCGATGAGTGTGAAAACGCTGGCATGGACTGTGCTTGCTGTTCAGCTTTTTTTGATAGTCGTCATAGCGTTGATCTGGTGGTTACTGGAGAGTCGCTGGGCGGCTTATTCTGCCCTCGTTGGGGGTGGAGTTTACTGGGTGCCCCAACTCCTCTACAGCTGGATAGGTAGTTCACGCCAAGCGGACGACCTGAATGTTGGTCTGGTTTTGTGGGACATCTACTGCGGTGCCGGTGTCAAACTGGTGGCCACTCTGATCTTGTTCGGGGTGACCTTCAAATTTCTGGAGGTGCAGCATGCTCCCATGTTTGTCACCTACGGATTGGCCCTGATATCTCAGTGGATAATTTCGTTAACACTCAACAACCGTTACTAGGAAAACTCATGGCTGCAACAGGCGAACTGCTAACGCCTCAGAGCTATATGCAACACCACCTCCATCACTGGCAGGTTGGTGCTGAATCTGGCTTTTGGGTGGTTAATATCGACTCCATGATATTTTCTGTTGGTTTGGGGCTCTTCTTCCTCTGGTTGTTCCGCCGCGTTGCCGTTAAGGCAACCAGTGGTGTACCAGGCAAATTGCAGTGCTTTGTTGAGATGATCGTCGGGTTTGTGGAAGAGACCGTAGCAGGTATCTTTCATGGCAAGAACAAACTGATAGCCCCGCTGTCGTTGACCGTGTTTGTCTGGATCTTCCTGATGAACATGATGGACTTGTTACCTATCGATTACTTACCTCAACTGGCGCAGTGGATTGCTGGGGATCATGCCCAAAAACTGCGAGTCGTTCCTTCCGCTGACGTTAATATCACGTTGTCCATGGCGATTGGTGTCTTCTTCCTCATCCTGTACTACAGCATCAAGATGAAGGGCGTGTCCGGTTTCGTAAAGGAGCTGACATTCACACCGTTCAACCACTGGGCGTTCATACCTATTAACTTCTTGCTCGAATTTGTATCCCTGATTTCAAAACCTGTGTCGTTGGGTTTGCGGTTATACGGAAACATGTATGCCGGTGAGATGATCTTCATCCTCATCGCCGCCATGTTGCCGTGGTGGTCACAATGGTTCTTGAACGTACCATGGGCCATTTTCCACATCCTGATCGTGACGTTGCAGGCGTACATTTTCATGGTTCTGACGATAGTTTATCTATCGATGGCCTGTGAAGAACATTGATTATCAAGTTGATATTTAAAGTTATTTTGTAAACGTTTGGAGGAAATTCCATGGAAATGTTGTTTATTGCTGCTGGTTTGATGATGGGTTTGGCTGCTATCGGCGCCGCCATTGGTATCGGTGTGTTGGGTGGTAAGTTCCTGGAAGGCGCTGCTCGTCAACCGGATCTGTTGCCGTTGCTGCGTACCCAATTCTTCATCGTAATGGGTCTGGTCGACGCTATTCCTATGATCGCTGTTGGTCTGGGTATGTACGTGATGTTCGTAGTAGCTGGCTAATCCGGCTCGAACACTCCCATTTTCATTTGCTTATTTTCTAGAGGAGTTGTGTCGTGGATATCAATATGACCATCCTCGGCCAGACACTTGCTTTTATTCTCTTTGTTTTGTTCTGCATGAAGTATGTATGGCCGCCGTTGATGGCTGCCATCGAGAAGCGTCAGAAAGAAATTGCTGATGGCCTCTCTTCTGCAGAGCGTGCGAAGAAGGATCTGGACTTGGCGCAGAACAAAGCCATGGAACAGATCAAAGAAGCCAAGCAACAGGCTGCAGAGATCATCGAGCAGGCCAATAAGCGCCGGGCTCAAATCATCGACGAGGCCAATCAGGATGCCATGGGTGAGCGTGAGAAGATCCTCAAGCAAGCTCAAGCCGAGATTGAAGCCGAGCGGAATCGCGCGAAAGAAGAACTCCGTAAACACGTGGCCTTGCTGGCCGTCGCGGGTGCCGAGAAAATTCTGGAACGTCAAATCGACAAGGCCGCCAACAGCGATCTGGTTGATAAATTGGTTGCGGAACTTTAAGGGGGTCGGGGGCTATGTCTGAAGTGATAACCGTCGCTCGCCCCTACGCCAAAGCTGCGTTCGATGTGGCTGTTGAGAACAAGGCACTGGACCAGTGGCTTGCAATGTTGACCTTTGCTGCCGAAGTGGCCGCGAATGCAACGATGCAAGAGTTACTGCATGGTTCCTTGGGTACCCAAAAACTGGGCGAGCTTTTCGTGCAGATTTGTGGGGACCAGCTCAATGAGCATGGCCAGAACCTGATGAAGGTGATGGCTGAAAACGGACGTCTGAGTGTATTGCCCGAGGTGTTGACTGAATTTGTCGCACTGAAGTCCGAGCTGGATAAACAGCTTGAGGCGGAAGTGTGCTCTGCCAGCCCCCTGAGCAATGCGGACATCGCCAAAATTCAGGCTTCTCTCGAGAAGCGTTACGGTCGCACCGTGAAGCTGAATTGTAGTGTCGACCCATCCTTGATGGCTGGCCTGGTGATCAAGGCCGGTGACGAGGTCATCGACGCCAGTGTTCGTAACAAACTCAACCGCTTGGCGGAAGCGCTGCAATCTTGATTGGGGATTAGAGCATGCAACTGAATTCCACTGAAATTGCCGAGCTGATTAAAAAGCGTATCGAGCAATTTGAAGTCGTCACCGAGGCGCGTAACGAAGGTACGATCGTCTCTGTCAGTGACGGTATCGTCCGCATTCACGGCCTGGCCGATGTCATGCAAGGCGAAATGATCGAGCTGCCAGGGAACCGTTATGGTCTGGCACTCAACCTGGAGCGTGATTCTGTCGGTGCCATCGTCATGGGCCCCTATGCAGATCTGGCCGAAGGGCAAAAAGTAACGGGTACTGGCCGTATTCTGGAAGTACCGGTTGGCCGTGGTCTGCTGGGCCGCGTCGTCAACACACTAGGGCAACCGATTGATGGTAAGGGGCCTGTCGACAACGACGGTTTCTCTCCGGTCGAAGTGATTGCGCCTGGCGTTATTGAACGTAAATCCGTTTCGCAACCGGTGCAGACCGGTTACAAGGCGGTAGATGCCATGATCCCAATCGGCCGAGGTCAGCGTGAGTTGATCATCGGTGACCGTCAGACCGGTAAGACGGCACTGGCGATCGATGCGATCATCAACCAGAAAGATTCCGGCATCAAGTGTGTGTATGTGGCCATCGGCCAGAAGGCTTCAACCATAGCTAACGTGGTTCGCAAGCTCGAAGAGCACGGTGCACTGCAAAACACCATAGTGGTTGTTGCTTCGGCTTCCGAATCAGCCTCCCTGCAATATCTGGCTCCCTACTCCGGTTGCGCCATGGGTGAATACTTCCGGGATCGGGGTGAAGACGCACTGGTTATCTATGATGACCTCTCCAAGCACGCTGTGGCGTATCGCCAGATCTCCTTGTTGCTGCGTCGTCCGCCAGGACGTGAAGCCTATCCAGGCGACGTATTCTATCTGCACTCTCGTCTGCTGGAACGTGCCTCTCGTGTCAACGAAGAGTATGTCGAGAAGTTCACCAAGGGTGCCGTCAAGGGGCAGACTGGTTCATTGACGGCGCTGCCGATCATCGAAACCCAGGCTGGTGACGTATCTGCGTTCGTTCCGACCAACGTGATTTCTATCACCGATGGTCAGATCTTCCTGACCACTCAACTGTTCAACGCCGGTATTCGTCCTGCGGTTGATCCGGGTATCTCGGTATCCCGGGTTGGTGGTGCGGCGCAGACCAAGATCATCAAGAAGCTCTCCGGTGGTATTCGTACCGCCCTGGCTCAATACCGCGAACTGGCGGCATTTGCCCAATTCTCTTCCGATTTGGACGATGCGACCCGCAAGCAGTTGAACCATGGTCAGAAGGTTACCGAGCTGATGAAGCAGAAACAGTATGCTCCTATGAGTGTTGCTGCTCAGACGCTGGTGCTGTTTTCTGCCGAACGTGGCTACCTCGATGATGTCGAGCTGAACAAGATCGGTGATTTCGAAGCCGCTCTGCTCTCCTTTGCCACGACTGAGCATGCCGACCTGATGGCTGAAATCAATGCTAAGGCTGATTACAACGATGAGATCGTTGCCAAGCTGACCGCGTTGATTGACGGCTTCAAGGCGACTCAAACCTGGTAACTTAAAGTGGCTGCGCAGGCAGCCACCTTGAATGGAGAGTCTAGAGATGGCCGGCGCTAAAGAGATACGAAACAAGATCGGGAGTGTGAAAAACACTCAGAAGATCACCAGCGCTATGCAGATGGTCGCCGCATCCAAGATGCGGCGCGCACAGGAAAGCATGGCGGCGAGCCGTCCCTATGCAGTGACCATGCGTAAGGTGATCGGTCATATCGCCTTGGGGAGTTTGGAATACAAGCATCCCTACCTCGAA
>JAYRLO010000244.1:0-4656 GCA_041905215.1 Aeromonadaceae bacterium | reverse complement strand
GCGTCCTAGTGGACTCGAACCACCGACCCCCACCATGTCAAGGTGGTGCTCTAACCAGCTGAGCTAAGGACGCAATTTGTTGTTTCTATTGGTGTACTTTTTTTGATGTACTGTTTTCGAATGGTGCGTCCTAGTGGACTCGAACCACCGACCCCCACCATGTCAAGGTGATGCTCTAACCAGCTGAGCTAAGGACGCATCGTATTCGAAAATCTAATCATCAATCTTGGTGCGTCCTAGTGGACTCGAACCACCGACCCCCACCATGTCAAGGTGGTGCTCTAACCAGCTGAGCTAAGGACGCACACTATCAAGGGCAATACCGCTTGAGTGGGCCGCATATTAACGACCAACGGCCTAGCTGGCAAGTGTTTGAACCAAGTTTTGCAAGTCTGTGAGTGCGTTTGCTTTTTTCCTAATCAATTGCCTCTGATTTGTCGCGCAAACCGTCGATTTTTGCTTCATGCCGGAAAGAAAAAGCCCCCGGTTAGGGGGCTTGAGCAAACAGCTATCACGAAGGGCGTTAGTGCGCGGCGGCTGCCACGGTACTCGACTCCTCGCTTTTAACCGGGCTGACTACTTTTTTTTCGCGCAGTTGCAGCAAAACCTGCTCGGCGATGATGAGAACTCTATCGGCCAGGGCTTCGGTGAAGGTCAGTGGTGGCTCAATCCGGACTGTTTTTGCGTTGATCAGCGTTCCTGCGACCAAGACTCCGGCATCAAACATCGCCTTGGCAAAGTTGTAACCCAGCTGGTTATTTCTAAACTCGATGGCCTGCAACATGCCTTGACCCCGCACCGTGATGATAAGGTCGGTAAAGTCTGCGGCCAGCTCCTGCAACCCCTGCAACAGATAGCTGCCGACGCGCTCGGCTTGTTGCGGGAGGGCCTCTTCGAGCAACACATTGATGGTCGCAATCCCGGCGGCACAGGCCATTGGGTTGCCACCGAAGGTGGTGGTGTGCAAGAAGGGGTTATCGAACAGTACCGAGAAGACTTTTTCGCTCGCCAAGGTTGCCGAAATGGGCATTACCCCACCGCCCAGTGCCTTGGCCAGGCAGAGAATATCGGGTACGACACCACTGTGTTCACAGGCAAACATCTTGCCGGTACGCCCCATGCCCGTTTGCACTTCATCAATGATGAGCAGGGCACCAAATTCATCACAGAGTTTACGCAGCCCTGGCAAGTAATCTGCCGGCGGGATGATCACGCCACCTTCACCCTGAATGGGCTCAACAATCACGGCGGCGACGCCATCCCCAGCATTGTGGCTGGCGAGTAGAGTGTCGCGCATGGCTTCCAGATCACCGAAAGGGACATGCCGGAAGCCAGGTACCAGAGGGGCAAAAGGCTTGCGGAATACAGCTTTGGAGGTTGCAGACAAAGCGCCAAGGCTCTTGCCGTGAAAGCCGCCATTGGTGGCGATGAAGGCGGTCTTGCCATGGGGTGACTGATAGGCTTTCGCCAACTTGATGGCGGCTTCCACAGACTCGGTTCCACTGTTGCCGAAGAAGCAGTACTGCAGATCACCGGGAGCAATGCCTGCGAGCATCTTCGCCAGCAGTGCGCGGAGTGGATCCAGCAGCTCCTGACTGTGCAGCGGCTGTTTGGCCAACTGTTGTTCGACGGCGGCGACCACCTTGGGATGACGATGGCCGACGTTGAAAATACCGAATCCGCCCAGGCAGTCGATATATTCGCGGCCCGAGGTATCGACCAGCGTGTTGGGGCCTGAGGCGCGCCACTCAATGGCGGCAAACTGACCACCTGCCGTGACCGACTTGCGATATTCGAGAAATCCGGGGTTTACGTGATTACGGAAACCGCTGATGGTCTGTTCGTTCAACCAACTGGCTTCCTCGTGGGTGAGTTGCTTCTTGCTGATGATATCCAGCGCCTGGCGTGATAACGCCAATGTCGATGCCGTTGACTTATGCATACATCCCTGCCTGGGGCCTTGCCCGATTATTTGCCTATAAAGACTCTAAAATACGGCATCAAATATTGCAAGCTATTGATTTATAAGGATAATGCACCATAAGGGTGCTGTGACTGAATATGCGGCACTGTGCAAATATCAAGCGTTTTAGGCAGTGATTTATAGAAGTTAAAAGCGGGATAACTGCGGTCTATCCAGTTTTATATGCTGGGAATATAAAGTTGTATGAGATCTTACGTTGAAGCGGGAGAAATAGCCGAGGAATCAGCGGCAGAGGCGGTGGGGAGTCGCCAGTGATTGGATATGCAAAAAGCGAGGGTAAAATGGGTGAAAAATACCCTCGCTTCAGCAGAAAAAAGCGGTCTTAACTGGCAAATTTACGGAAAATTAGCCTCAGTCGAGCCCCTAAAAGCAGTGCTGCACTAGTTAGGCCCACAATAAAGCCGATCCAGAAGCCTGCCGGCCCCATTTTGGGGCAAACCCAGTCGTTTAGACCCAAAATCACGCCGGTGGGCAGTCCCAAACCCCAATAGGCCACCATGGTGATGAAGAAAATTACCTTGGTATCTTTATAACCACGCAGAGCTCCGGAGGAGACAACCTGGATGGTATCGGAGATCTGATAGACGGCGGCAAAGATCATCAGGTGGGAGGCCAGAGCGATGACGGTGAGATCCTGGCTATATTGGTTGGCGATCCACTCCCGTCCCAGGACGGTAAAAAGCGCGGTAAATAATGCCAGCGTCAGGCCGACACCCAGACCGGTCAGCGTCGCAATTCGTGCCTGGTCGGGATCTTGTTCGCCGATGGAGTGCCCGACCCGGATCGTGACTGCAAAACCGAGGGAGAGCGGCAGCATGAAGATCAGCGAAGAGAAATTCAGCGCCACTTGATGGCTGGCGACAATTTCCGAGCCTAAGGGAGAGAGCAGCAGGGCGACTATGGCGAACAGCGTGACTTCACAAAATAGCGCCAGGGCGATGGGGAAACCGAGTTTGACGATACGGTAGATCTGTTCCCAATCCGGTTTGACCCACTGGGTAAATAGTCGGCACTGCTGGTAAAAGCGCGAATAGCGGACGTAACAGAACATGGCGAGCGCCATGGCCCAGAAGACCAGCGCCGAGGCGACGCCACAGCCGACCCCGCCCAGGGCTGGCATCCCGAACTTGCCATGAATGAAGATGTAATTGGCCGGAATGTTGACCATCAAGCCGATGAAGCCGATGAACATGGTCGGTAGGGTGTGAGATAGCCCTTCCGTGTAATTACGCAGCAACTGATAAAACACATACGCGGGGATCCCCCACAAGATGGCATGCAGGAAACCTGTGGTTTTGGCAGCCAGCGCGGGCTCTACATCCATCAGATGCAGCAGCAAGGGGCTGAAGTAGAGCAGCAACATGGTGGGGATAATGGCCAGCGCACCGACCCAGCAGCCTTGAAAGACGGCGGCGGGGATCTTTTTTTGCCGTTGTGCACCATTGAGCTGGGCGACGATCGGAGTCAGCGCCATGATGAGGCCCTGAGCAAACAGTACTATGGGTAGCCAGAAACTACTGGCAACGGAAACTGCAGCTAGATCGGTCGCACTGACCTGGCCCGCCATGATGGTATCAACCAGTGTCATGGCGGTTTGTGCCACTTGCGCGACCAGAATGGGAGAGGCGAGCCGTAGCAGATTGCGACTCTCACTGAAAAACCGTTGCACAAAAAACCTCTCGGAAAACAAAAAAGCGTCATCAGGAAAGCCCCATGACGCGACAAAACCGAATTGAACCTAGAAACTCGACACGGAAAGGCGGAGCCTCTAGTCGTCGTTGAAATCGCTCATTAATAGATTGGCGGCAGCGTAGGCAGCCTTATTGCGGACTGATTCGGGCAGGGTGTCGTCGGCTGCAATCTCATCGAGGGCTTGTACAGCGGCGGTAATTGCCTTACCGACGTAGCCCAGATCGCCACTACCGATTTGACTATAGGCTTCACGAACTTTTTCACAACAGGCCAGGTACTTCATGCATCACCTCAAAGAAAAATGGGGCGTCATCATACCCCATTCTTCTGCTGATTGGTGATGTTGGCCATGACGGTTTGCTCTTCGTTTAGAAGATCTGCTCGTCATCGGCATCCACATAAAGTTGCAACCGATCACGCTGTTCGTCCCGATGCAGGCGCAGATGGATGGGATTGCAACAGGCCATGCACTCTTCATAGAACTCCTGATCGCCCTGGCTGGCATCGAGTTCGATCGGGGTATGATGCCCGCAATGCGGACAAACAATGGTTTTGGTCGTGTAGTCGCGCATATATCCTCCAGGCTCTTGGCCGGTACAACGAAACGCTCCTTGTCATTGTTAACGCTTTCATGGTCGAAAAACGGGGCCACGATTACACTTTTTATGCGCTGAAGCAGGCCTTTCCCTCCGGTACTTGCTTGGTTTTACGTTGCCAGTAGCAACTCGAGGGCGGCCTCCGCTGGTTGGCGATAGCCATCACCGAACAGCGCATAATGGTTCAATCTATGGTACAGGTTGTAGAGATCCTTGCGTTGATGGTATCCCGGATCCAGCGGCCAAACACTGTTGTAACCGGCGTAGAAGGCATCCGGGAACTGGCCAAACAGTTCGGTTAATGCGATATCAGTCTCCCGATCACCAAAGTAACTGGCGGGTGAGAACAGTACCCCCTGCTGGGCTGTGAACCCGCAGTTTCCC
>JAYRLO010000243.1:0-4663 GCA_041905215.1 Aeromonadaceae bacterium | reverse complement strand
CAGTCACGCTGTTTAACCAGGCAGGTTATAGCCAGGTGGAGTACATCAAGGGTGCATTGGACGATGCTGAGTTGCTGGAAAAGATCCGTGACGTACATTTCTTGGGCATCCGCTCCCGCACTCATCTGACAGCCGATGTGCTTTCCGCTGCAGAGAAATTGGTTGCTGTCGGCTGCTTCTGTATCGGCACGAATCAAGTCGACCTGGCTGCCGCAGAGGCGCGTGGTATTCCGGTTTTTAATGCACCGTATTCCAATACCCGCAGTGTGGCTGAATTGGTTACCGGTGAATATTTACTGTTGCTGCGTAATATTCCGGCCAAAAATGCCAAGGCCCATCGCGGTGAATGGGACAAGAGTGCCAATCATTCGGTTGAGGCGCGCGGCAAAACATTGGGTATCGTCGGCTATGGCCACATCGGCACCCAAGTTGGCATCATCGCCGAAAGCCTCGGCATGAGGGTTTGTTACTACGACATCGAAAACAAGCTGTCATTGGGTAACGCCCACCAAATCGCCACTCTCGATGAATTGTTGGCGATGTCCGATGTCATCAGCATGCATGTACCGGAAACCCCCGAGACTCGCAACATGATGGGGGCGGCACAATTTGCCCAGATGAAATCCGGAGCCATCTTCTTGAATGCCTCGCGCGGCACCGTCGTGGACATTGATGCGCTGGTTGCAGCGTTGGAGAGTGGCCATCTGGCTGGTGCGGCTGTCGACGTATTCCCGGTGGAACCGGCAACGAATAAAGATCCGTTTGTCTCACCGCTGCAGCGTTTTGATAACGTGTTGCTGACCCCGCATATCGGGGCGTCGACCCTGGAAGCGCAACAGAATATTGGTTCCGAAGTAGCCAATAAACTGATCCGTTATTCAGATAACGGTTCAACGCTGACCGCAGTTAATTTCCCAGAGGTCTCGTTGCCAATTCAGGGCACCGTCAGTCGCCTGCTACATATTCATCGCAACCAGCCTGGCGTGTTAAATCGCATCAACCAGGCCTTTGCCAGCGAAGGCATCAACATTGCCGCCCAATATCTGCAGACTAACGCCACTATTGGCTATGTCGTCGTGGATATCGAGAGTGAACGCAGTGAAGAGGCGTTGGCCATGCTCAAGGATATTGATGGCACCATCCGGGCTCGGATCCTGCTGTAAGGGATTTTTTGGATCCAGAACAACCCGCTGAAGGGCGCAATGCTGGTGAGATAAGGCAGGGAGCGTTCCCATTGAACCAACCGTTGGCGGCAGGGATGCCGCCATCGAGCCCCAGGTCTAGGTTTACGGCGTGTTGGTGAAAGGGGAGCTTCCTGCCTTTTTTCTTAAGTGAACAGTCTTGTGCCGAAGGGCGGCTTGTTTATTTTCGTACTCATGTGGCTGCCACATCAAGTGGGCCAATCAATTCCAGATGAGTCAGGTAAAGCCGCAGATCAAATTCCAGTTGGTGATAACCAGGCTCCATATGCTCACACAGCTGATAGAACGCCTTGTTGTGATCTTTTTCGCGCAGATGGGCTAGTTCATGCACAACTATCATCTTCAAGAAAGGGGCTGGAGCCTCCTTGAACAGCGCCGCAATCTGGATCTCGGCCTTGGCCTTGAGCTTGCCACCTTGCACTCGTGAGATTGCCGTGTGCAGACCCAGCGCATGCTTGATGACATTGATCTTGCTATCAAAAACAACTTTAGCGACAGGTGCCGAGCTTTTTAGATACTGATTTTTTAGCGTGACCGTGTATTGATAGAGAGCCTTATCGCTCTTGATCACGTGAGTCTTATTTTGATAGCGCTGCGACAACCAGCTTCCTAGCTGTCCGGACGTAATCAGCTTGTGAACCTGATTCTGGATTGGCTCGGGATAGCCTGCTAGAAACTTCAATTCATTCATGAGTGGCTCACCACCTCTGGCACTGGGCCGACTGCCGACTGGGCGCGAATTATACGTCTAGCGCGGGAACAGGCAAGTCGCGCTCGGCAGGCATACCGCCACAGCACGCTGTATCAAATCGTAACAGTACGCAAACTTGGGGTAACTCACTGCCGCTTACAACGCCATTTTTGCTATGTTGATAGGGTGCAGTGGCAAGAGGCTCTGGCCTGAGGTTGTTTCTCGTAAAAAACTCAGTAGAGTAGGGACCATTCCAGGTACAGG
Source organism: Aeromonadaceae bacterium (assembly GCA_041905215.1). Lineage (GTDB taxonomy): Bacteria > Pseudomonadota > Gammaproteobacteria > Enterobacterales > Aeromonadaceae > Pseudaeromonas. Next base: position 2,506 of record JAYRLO010000243.1, on the reverse strand, counting down.
CCATGGCCTGTTTAGTGAAAAGCTTTCCAATCGACAGGGGGCGCATTGGTTGCGTCATCCGAAGTTTTTAATGGGGTCATTATGGAATCTGTGAATAAGTCTACTTTTAGTGATGTACTGGAATATGTGCGTATGTCTCGTCGCAAGAACAAGCTGAAGCGTGAAATTATCGATAACGAAAAGAAGATCCGTGACAACCAGAAGCGCGTACTGTTGCTGGAAAACCTCTCGGACTACATCAAGCCAGGCATGAGCGTCGAAGAAATCCAGGCCATCATTGGCAACATGAAGAGTGACTATGAAGATCGCGTCGATGAATATGTGATCATCAACGCCGAACTCTCCAAGGAGCGTCGCGATCTGAGCCAGAAGCTGGTCGAGCTGGGCAAGGAAAAACCACACGCCTAAGCGAAAATCTGCATCCAAAGAAAAAACCCGAGCCTCAGTCTCGGGTTTTTTTATGTTTCTCTTCCTGCATCACAGGCTTTGCAGATAGTGCGCCAGCGCCTTGAGGATCGCGACCTTGCGGGGATCGCGAGCGTGTTGCTCCAATAGTAGCTCCAGCTTGAACAGGAATCCGTCAGCATGCTCGTTTAGATAGTCCGCACAATGCTGTTGCCACACGGACAACTCTGAGGCCGAGAGCGTATGTGGGTAGTTTCGGGCTCGGTAGCGAAATAGCATCTGTTGTAAACGCGGATCATTAAATGCGAAGGGGCGCGCGGCCAACTGCTCCGGCGGAGTGCCTCGCACCAGCTCCATGGTAGCCTTGTCGCCATCGTGAAAAAATCCGGAGTAGAGCTCAAGCTCCGCGGGCCGTGCTACCGACACCTCGTTCTCCACCATCGGCGTGAAGAGTTGTACCAACTTTTCCCGGATCTCGGGGTGTTGCCGCAGCAAGTCGAGGCTCCTCCGGCACTGCTGGCGATCAATTCCCAGCTCATCGGCACGTTGTTCACTCAAGGTGGCAGCAGGAGCCAAGACCGGGCACTTGTTGATATGCACCAGTTTGACGCCGATCGGTAAGGCATCACCTAATTCATCGCGCTTGGTGTAAAGCCGCTCCCGGATCTGCTCTACGCTCAGCTCGATGAGCGGGGTTACATCTTTCGTCAGATCCACCACGATGACCGCATTGGCGTTGGTTGGATGCCAAGCGACAGGTGAGACCCAACTGACGCAGCCTTGCCACGGAGAAAACATACCCGAGACATGGACCAGGGGTTTCATGCTGATGACATCGATCAGAGCCTTGAGTTTATTTTTCTGCCGCATGCCATAGAGATAGTTGAACAACTTCGGCTGCTTGTCTCGTAGCAACTTGGCAATGCTGATGGTGGCATAGACATCGGAGAGAGCGTCGTGGGCATGTTCATGGCCGATGCCATTGGCCTTGGTCAACAGCTCGAGGCGAAAACTCGGCTTGCCTTCCTCATCAAATACCCAGCAAATTCCCTCGGGCCGCAGGGCATAGCAAGCTCGCACCACATCCAGTAGATCCCAGCGGGAGTTGCCATGCTGCCAGCTGTAGGCGTAAGGGTCATAATAGTTGCGGTACAGGCTATAGCGGGTGAATTCGTCGTCGAACCGGATGTTGTTATAGCCAAGAATGCAGGTTTCCGGTTGGCTGAATTCGGCATGGATCTGGGCGATGAATTCAGCCTCACAACAACCGTGCTGGTTGCTCTGTTGGGGGGTGATGCCGGTGATGAGGCAAGCCTCCGGATCGGGCAGATAATCCACGGGCATTTGGCAGTAGATCATCAACGGTGTGCCGATCGGATTGAGCTCGGCATCCGTCCGGACCCCGGCGAATTGAGCCGGGCGATCTCGGCCCGGATGGGTCCCAAAAGTCTCGTAGTCGTGGAAGTAAAACGTAGGCTGCGTGGTAGTTTTCAAGGCTTTCGGCTCATCTTCGGAAAAAGAGGCTCTGTCAAACTGCGCGTGGAGATGTTACGCAGCTTCAGACTCATCAGTGCATCATTGAAGCACTGATTCTATCATGCCCTTGGTCGAGTGCCGAGAAGCGGTCGTAGGAGACCACCAACTGGGTGATCAAAAAAAAGAAGAGGCAAGCCTCTTCTTGGATAGCGGTCACGAGCCAGAATTTAGTCGCTCAAACCAACAAAGTCTCTGGACTGCCAACCGTGATATTCGCTGATGGCCGTGGAGACCATCTCCTCTTCGCGGAGACCAAATGGCAACTTGTTACTGATGCACAGATTCTTGGTCTCCTGATAGGGTGAACCACAACTGTCGAGCACATTGAACACTTGGTCTTTCAGGCGTGAGTAATCAATTCGCTGCATTGGATTTCCCCTTGTAGTGAAACATCGATCTTATATTGTTTAAATTTCACTCAGAGTCAAAACTCTTCTGTGCTGGATCTTCGCTTTTGCGACCTGGATCGAGTCAGTTGACCGATCCTAGTGTATGAGATTCTATGCGCAGAAAATGAATAATTTATGATCGAGATTCAAAAGGCTAGGGACGTGATTGAAACCAG
>JAYRLO010000242.1:0-4666 GCA_041905215.1 Aeromonadaceae bacterium | reverse complement strand
CATGCGATCCATGAACAGCGTCGCAATGCGGATCTGCTGCTCGCTGACCCGCCCCGCCGCCTTGGCGATATGACCCATCACCGCGAAGGTGGTATGGAAAAACAGCGCCTGCTCCACCTTGCCCGGCATGCGACGAAAGCTGAACCCGCGCTGCCGCCGCATCCCCACATCGTAGAGATGACCCAGCCACAGCCCCAGGATGGCGCCCACCAGGTTTCCCAGCCAGAGGCCAAATAAAAAACCGATCAGCTTGCCTCTATAGTGCATTCAAGACTCCGGCTGCGAGTTCATGATCCAGCTCGGCCAAACGCTGTGGCGTACCGATGTCACGCCAATCCACCAGCAGATGGGAGCCACCGACTCGCCCAGCCGCGATCCAGCGCTGAAACCAGGGGCGCAGCGGCACCTTGCCCGCAGGAACTTCGGCAAAGGCTTCCGGTTGATACAAGGCGACCCCGCTAAAAGTCAGACCGGGGCGATCCAGCACCCGCCCCTCCTGCAAACAAAAGTCGCCATGCGGATGTTGCGGCGGGTTGTCCACCAGCCACAAGTGGGCCAGATCGGCACCCAGCGGCTGTTGCACGAATTGGGCATAGTCACAATCGAGCCAGATATCGCCGTTGATCACCAAGAAAGGACCATCGCCGAGCAGCGGCAACGCCTGACGGATCCCTCCGGCCGTCTCCAGGCCTCCGGAGGCTTCCGGTGACCAGAGGATCCGAACGCCATAGGCAGAACCATCACCGAGCGCCGCCTCAAGCTTGTCACCGAGCCAGGCATGGTTAATCACCAGTTCACGCACTCCGGCGCGCTGAAGTTTCTCGATATGGTGAACAATCAGAGGCTTGCCACCGACACAGAGCAAGGGTTTAGGCAGCTCATCGGTGAGTGGACGCATCCGCTCGCCACGGCCGGCGGCCAGAATCATCACACGCATGTGGAGGCCTCGCTGGCGGGCTGATAGGGAAAATGGGGCAATACACGCTGCTGCAACCACTCGGCAAAGGCATACAACTGCGGCTCAGCCTGCGCCACCTCGAGAACGTAATAGAGGGTACGCGGAATATCCTTGAGATAACCGGACTTGCCATCTCGATGGTGCAGACGACAGAAGATGCCCGCCGCCTTGAGATGGCGCTGCATTCCGGTGAGCGCCAGGCAACGGTTGAATTGCGCCTCGCTCATATCTGTCAGCAGGCCAGCCCGGTGGTAGGCGCGATAGCCCTGGGCCGTCAGCTCGCGCACCAGGGGCAGAGGCCAGCGCACATAGCAATCCTTGAGCAACGAGACCAGATCGTAGGTCAAGGGGCCGAGCACCATGTCTTGGAAGTCAATGACCGCCAATCGTTCATCGGCCAGCACCATCAGATTCCGGCTATGGAAATCGCGGTGCATCACCACCTGGGGCTGTGCCAAATTATTCTGTGTCAGACCGGCAAAAGTCTCATCGAGCAAGGCCTGTTCGCGAGCATCCAGCGTCAGTCCCAGGTGATGGCCCAGCAGCCACTCCGGGAAGATGCTGTTCTCGCGCGCCATGAAGGTCTCATCGAAGGGCTCCACCTCCAGCGGCATAGTCGCGATGGCGGGTAACAGCTGCTCAATGGCCTGACCATACCAGTGACAGACTGAAGCACCATCCAGCCGGCTGAGCAGGGAAACATCGCCCAGATCGGAGACGCACAAGAATCCCTGAGCCAGATCAACCGCATAGACCTCGGGAGCCGGGATCCCCGCCTGTAAAAGGGCAGCCGCATTACGCACAAACTCCACGTTCTTTTCGGTCTGTGGTGGCGCATCGACCCAGATTTTCCCCTGAGCACGATAGTAGCGACGAAAGCTGGCATCGCCGGAAATGAGCTGCAACTGAAGCTGTGGATCTTGCTCACGGGCCTGAGCCCAGAGGGTGAGCGCCCTCAATCGGTCTGAATTCATAATCGATACAAAAACAGGGCCGTTAGCCCTGATTGAAATAATGCTTTATCATTGTCCGCTAACATAAAATAATGGCCCGCAAAGCACAACCGCGGTCGGCGTGGTGTCTTCTGTTTACCCCCCGTTCGCCGATCGTCTGAAATCATAGAGCTGATCATGACTCATCGTACCCGAGGCTTTACCTATACACTGATCGCGGCGAGCCTGTTTGAGGCGATGGCTGCGCACGCTGCCGATGGCGTAGGGACTTTCGATCAACACTGCTACAACGATGTTCCAGTGGCACAAAAAGAGCCGGCTAACGCCAATCAGCTCCCGATCGAGGTCAGTGCCGATAGCGCCGAGGCTACGCAAGACGGTACCGCCATCTATCGGGGGGACGTGCAGGTATTCCAAGGGCTACGCACCCTGAGCTCCCGTTACACGGAGCTGAATCAGAGCACGCGGGATCTGACGGCCAAGGGCAATATCTTCTATCAGGATGGCCAGGTGACACTGCGCAGCAACGATGCTCTGCGCTCCAATCTCGATACCAAACAGACCCAGCTCGACAATGCCGAGTATCAGTTGCACAGCTCACCGGCACGAGGCAAGGCCAAGCAGATCACCCTCAACCAGAATCAGGATCAACTGCAACTCAGTGGTGCCCAATTCACCACCTGTCCCCCGGGGCAGGAGATGTGGTGGTTAAAGGCCAGTGAGGTCAACGTCAATCAGGATGAAGTCTTCGGCGAAGCCTGGAACGCCAGCCTGTGGATCCACGATGTGCCCGTGTTCTATGTCCCTTACATGACCTTCCCGGTGCGGGATGAACGCAAGTCTGGCCTGCTCTATCCAACGTTTGGCTTTGGTTCAACCGATGGTTTTGACCTGCGCACCCCCTATTACTGGAACATAGCGCCCAACTACGACATGACCATAACCCCCCGTTTCATTGAAAATCGGGGAACCATGCTCCAAAACGAGTTCCGCTACATGCCAACTCAAGGGCAAGAAGGCAAACTCTATACCGAATACATGGGGGAAGATCGGGTCGCCCATGCCAAGGATCCGGATATCGACAAGCGGTGGTTGGTCAATCTGAACCATCAGTCCAAGCTGATGGACGATAGTCTGCGAATCAAGGCGGATGCCACGCGGGTTGCCCAGCACGACTACAACTATTTCAATGACCTCTCCCCTCCGGTTTCCAGTGGTATCGACAACCAGTTGATGCAATCACTCTCGGGCGGTTATTACCAGGAGCAGTGGAACTTCAGTGGTGAAGTGCGGGACTACCAGATACTGCTGCCTGATGCACTCGAACCGCATCAGATGCTGCCGCGCATCAACTACAACGCTTACCAGCAGGGCGAATGGTATGAGACGGCGTTCAACGGTGAGATGACCCGCTTCACCCATGCGTCGGATCTGCACAAAGCCTACACGGGTGATCGACTCCACATGGAGCCATCATTAACCATCCCGTTGGCAAAGGCTCCTGGCTATAACCTGGAGACCCAGTTCAAGCTGATGTATACCCACTATCAGCAGGATGTACCCGCTGACATGGATCCCTACTACTACCAGCAGGGGTTCGGCAACCTGGGATCTACCGTCGATCGAACGCTGCCATCGGCTCGCCTGCGTGGTGGCCTGGTGTTTGATCGCATCGGCAACTGGGACAGTCGTCTCTATACCCAGACCCTGGAGCCTGAATTCCAGTACTTGTATGTTCCCTACAAAAATCAGGATGACATCGGTCTATATGACACGACCAATATGTTGCCTGATTACTACAGTCTGTTCAGCGACCGGCGTTATTCCGGCCTGGATCGCATCAGTGATGCCAATACCATCTCCGCAGGGCTAACCAGCCGCGTCTTCGACAATCAGAGTGTGGAGCGGGTCCGTTTTACCATTGGTCAAGCCTATTCACTGACGATCCCCAGAGTCACCCTGTTGCCCGACGAGACCCAAAATACCAACAGCCGCTCCCAGTTAGCCCTCGAAGGGGATGTGCATCCGAGCGATCCCTGGTTCCTGAAGGGCCGTATGCTCTACGATACCGAGGAGGATGAGGTCAATCTGGGCAGCAGTGCCGTCGAGTATCGGCAGAATAAATACATGGCTCAGCTCAACTACCGTTATGTCCGCGAAGGCAACGTGGTGTATGACGCGCCCTACGAGCAGACCAACATCAGCCAGCTTGGCGGTTTGACCACCATTCCTATCAACAAAAAATGGCAGGCCATTGCCGCCTACTACTACGACTTGCAGCTAAAAAACAACATAGACCGACTGATTGGCCTGCAATACGACTCCTGTTGCTGGAGTATCAATCTGGTGCTGGAACAGGCTAATAAACCAGACAACGTCACGCTGACCACCGAAGAGGAGACTCGCTTCGGTTTACAGTTCCAGATGAAGGGGCTGGGCAGTGTGGGCTCCGGCACCAACTACTCGCTGGACACCCAGTTGCTGCCCTATACACGTCCATTTAACTTGAATGACTGACCCAAGGTCATAGACTCGGAATGAGATTGATGAAAAAACAGATGCAAAAAATTCTGACCGCGACTCTACTGAGCGCTTGTAGCCTGACCGCTTTGGCCGCCCCCGAGACACTGGACAAGGTCGTTGCCGTCGTCAATCAGGACGTGGTGCTCGCCAGTCAGCTCGACAGCCTGATCACCAAGGTGCAACGCGATTCAGCCAGCCACAACCAGCAACTGCCAGAGTACAGTCAGTTGCG
>JAYRLO010000241.1:0-4695 GCA_041905215.1 Aeromonadaceae bacterium | reverse complement strand
GAGCACTTCACCCAAGCCGCCGCTCGCATGGGGGTGCCGGTGCGCGGTCTGGAGCGGGTACCGGAGCAGTTCGCCTATCTCGCCGGCCTCAGCAATATGGAGCAGGATTTCCTCTCTTCGACCCTGGAGCAGATGAAGAGCATGGATCAAGAGATCCCGCAGATGATGCAGGCGTGGCAGGATGGTAATGGCCAGCTGCTGCAAAAGTTGCTGAATGATGAGAAGGCCAGCCCGGCCCTGCAGGAGTATATGGAGCGCCGGTTGCTGCGCGAACGTAACCATAATTGGCTGCCACGCCTGCTGGCGATGCCGGAGAAAAATCAGTTTATGGTGGTCGGCGCCCTGCATCTGTATGGCCCGGATGGCCTGCTCAACCTGCTGCGTCATGCCGGTTATACGCTGACTCTGCAAACCGAGCCGACCGTACGCTAACTCTTCCCCCTGAGACTCTGACAGGAGGCGCGATGAACTTTGCCCAACTCCTCGATCCGTCCAGTGTGCCGCGTGACGACGCCGACCTGGCGCTATTTCAACGCGAACTGGCCGATGTGCAACCGCTGGCCCAGGACCATGTACGCAGCGCGCGCCGGGCCGGCGACAGCGAATCGCTACGTGCCCGACGGGCGGCCGCCGAGCAGGAGACCGATCTGGACAGTGATTTTTTGCAGATGGAAGCGGTCACGCTGCTCGATCCGCATGATCCGGTCGAATTCCGTCGTGATGGGGTTCAGGAGGGGGTCTATCGCAAGCTGCGATTGGGTGAATATCCGCTGCATGCCAGCCTGGATCTGCAGGGGCAGACCCTGCGCCAGGCCAAGCAGTCACTGGTCGCCTTCCTGCATGAGTGCCGCCGTCTCGAACTGCGTAGCGTGCTGATCCGGCATGGTCGGGGGGAGCGCTCCAATCCGCCGGCTGTGCTCAAGAGTTATGTCAGCCAGTGGCTACAACAGTGGCCGGAGGTGCTGGCGCTGCACAGTGCCCTGCCAGCCTTTGGCGGCACTGGTGCCGTGTATGTACTGCTGCGCAAGAGCGATCGGCAGAAGATGGAAACCCGCGAGCGGATCTGGCGCCATATGCCCTGATCGCCTACCACACGAATGCCTCAACACGAATGAACAAGGAATGCCCTGCATGAGCTATCAAAATCTGGTTCAACGCTTTACCCAACTGCACCACTTTGCCCACCTTGGCGCGATCTGCGGCTGGGATCGGGCCACCATGATGCCGGAAGGGGGCAATGAAGCCCGTGCTGCGGCGCTGGCCGAACTCTCACTGCTGATGCACCAGCGTCTGACCGCACCGGAGGTCGCTGACTGGCTGGCCGCCGCCGCACAGGCCCCGTTGTCGGTGGCCGAGCGTCAGAGCCTGCATGAGATGCAGCGTCAATGGCAACAGGCCAGCGTGCTGCCGGCCGATCTGGTACAGGCCAAATCCCTGGCTGGTTCACGCTGTGAGCATGCCTGGCGCGAACAGCGCAAAAACAATGATTGGCAGGGATTTCTAACCAACTTCCGCGAAGTGGTCGCCCTCAGCCGGGAAGAGGCACGGATCCGCGGTGCAGCCAGTGGCCTGCGGCCATATGACAGTTTGCTGGATCTGTATGAGCCGGGGATGAACAGCGCGCGTCTCGATACCCTGTTTGCCGACCTGCAAAGCTGGCTACCAGCGATGATCCGCGAGGTCGGTGAGCGTCAACGAGCCGAATCGGTGCTGGCACCGCAAGGACCGTTCCCGACCGCACAACAGGCCGCGCTGGGACGAGAGGTGATGGCCCTGTTGCAATTTGACTTCCAGCGCGGTCGCCAGGATGTCAGTGTCCATCCGTTCTGCGGTGGCGTACCGAGCGACGTGCGCATCACCACCCGCTATGACGAACAGGACTTCACCCAGAGCCTGATGGGCATCATTCATGAAACCGGCCACGCCCGTTACGAGCAGGGGTTACCTTTAGCCACCCTGGCGCTGCCGGTCGGCCAGGCGCGCTCAATGGGGATCCATGAAAGCCAGAGTCTCTTCTTCGAGATGCAGCTGGCCCGTCACCCGGCCTTTATGGGGCTGCTTGAACCGCGCATCCGTCAGGTTTTCGGCGAACAACCGGCCTTTGCCGCCGCCAATCTGGCCGGGCTGTATACCCGTGTCGAGCCCGGCTTTATCCGCGTGGATGCCGATGAGGTCACCTACCCGACTCATGTCATGCTGCGTTACGAGGTTGAGCAGAAGCTGATTGAAGGGGCGATTGAGGCGGACGATATTCCGGATCTGTGGGCACAGCGCATGCAGGAATATCTGGGGCTGGATACGCGCGGTAACTATCGTGATGGGTGTCTGCAGGATATCCACTGGACGGATGGCAGCTTCGGTTACTTCCCGAGTTATACGCTGGGCGCCATGTATGCTGCTCAGTTTGCCGCCGCACTGCAGCGTGATCTGGGCAGTTTCTCCACCCTGCTGGCACAGGGTGACACGGGATTGGCACAGGTCTTTGATTGGTTGTCACGCCATGTCTGGCAGCAGGCCAGCCTGCACGATACCGACACGCTGGTGCGTCAGGCGACCGGCGAGGCGTTGAACCCGATCCACTTCCACCGTCATCTGCAACAACGTTATCTGGGCTAACGCCTGAGCCCCTGGCCGGGGCGGGGCGGGAGACCGCCCCGTGCCAAGCCGGTATCCGGTCTCCGTTGATGGCAGGGATTCCCGCCGCGCTGGCTGTCACTCAGGCCGGCAACACCGAAAGATCTTCGCTCAGTTCACAACGCACCACACCCTGCTCGCGCCCTTCGGCCGCGGAGCGGACCTTGGCGATCACCGTCTTGGCGCCGAGAAACATCACCACTTCCCAATTGATCAGGATGGTAAAGATGCCGAAATGGTACTTTTGTACCTCATCGTCCAGATCGAAGGTCATGGTCAGTCCGTTCAGGGTCTCCCCCTCTTGCTGAGTCTGGGCGTGATGAAAACGCACCATGCCGGTTCCTTCGCCCATCGACAGTGCCACCTGAGTCACATCATTGATTTGTATAGTATTCATGCGCAAGCTCCTGTTGTATTGAGCCTAGTGTAACCAGCCAAAAACCTGCGGTTTTAAACGAGAGCTGAACAACATTTCGGCGATAAGACATGCCTGCGAGCATTGCAGTGTGGTTGAGCTGGGGTATACAAAGCAGCCCTGATTGGCCCGTCGTACGGGGCATGACCGATTGGGATAAATAGTGAGGTTAAAAAAGGGAGCCTAAGGCTCCCAAGGGTTGCTAGCAGTGCGACAGCACGCTAATGAGGTGTCAGATTAGAAACGGTACATGACCCCGGTGGACAGACTCCGTAACTCGGCATCATAGAAAGCAATATCGGCATCGCTACGGTTGTAACTGGCCGAGACATAGCCGGTCAGGGCATCTACTCGCAGCAGACGGTGCCAGAAGAAGGTACTGTTGATGCCAAATTCGTCCGCATCGGCGCGCTGACCATACAGCGGGTTGTCATGCGCATACTTGCGCTGCCCCAGCGAGGCATTGGTCACCAGCGACCACTGCGGCCCCATCAGCGCATAGCCGAGGCTCAGGCTGGCGACATGGTAACGTGCGGCATAGCCATCCAGCTTGGCATCGGTATAGCTAACCCCCGGCGTTACAATCTGCCCCGGGCTCAACTTGATATCCCAGCCGAGATCAAAGCGGTGTACCCCACCATTGCGGTCCAACCCGTCAGGGCTGCGTTCATGCTCAACATCGATATGACGGTAGGTATAAGCGGCATTCAGTCCACTTCCCGCCACTTGGTCCCAGCTCAGACGCAGTCCGTTAGAGGAGATATCGGTCTCGTTGCGACGTCCGGTATCAAACGGGTTATCCCAGGTTTTCATCGGTTTGAGATTAAAGACATAGCTGAGCGCCACGATGCCCTGATCACCCACCTGCTGGCGCAGGCCAAACTGCTGGGTAAAGTCAAAGCGCACCGCATCCTGCACCAGATTTCCCAAGAACAGCTGTCGGCGGCTATCGGCAAAGGTGTAGCGCAGGTCGGCATTGAAAGCGCCACGCCATGCGGACTGCGACGCCGGTTCGCGGTTCAGTCCCCCATGCGTGGCGTCCCCATCCGGACCTTTAAAGAAGTTGGTGGCGTAATCCAGCTGATTCACGCCGCCCATGATGAAACCTGAGAATCCCGAGGTCGATGGGATCTGAACAACGTCAGCCTGGGCCACGGAACAGCCCAAACCAGCCAGTGCGCACAACAGTGAAGAGCGAAACATGATGTGAATCCTCGATTTAACAGAAGAGTGATGCAGTATAGGCTCGGAATAATAATTATTGATGAACCGAAGCTGAATCGGGCAGCAATTGACCACCATCCCGGATAACCCGCACCACAGACGCTGTCGCCGCGTGGCTGCACCAATCCCCAGCGCAGAACAACCATGCCGCCACTGCTACGGATTTGTAGCAGTATGATGCAAAACTGACGTGATTTCAGCCGGTTGGCATCGCATTATGTCGATTCTGCCGCCAGCAAGCCGAATTATTCGCCATGTGAGCACGACACGTCGAAAAAGGGGTTGACGCCTATCGGCCATATCCGCATAATGCGCCCCGCACGGTTCAGCAGGGTTCCTGCAGAACGGTGAAACAAGATGGCTATGTAGCTCAGCTGGTTAGAGCATCGCACTCATAATGCGGGGGTCACAGGTTCGAATCC
>JAYRLO010000240.1:0-4724 GCA_041905215.1 Aeromonadaceae bacterium | reverse complement strand
CGGCTGGATATCCTCTGTCCTGGCTTTGCCGCCGATTGTCTGGAAACTCTGGAGGAGATAGCCGAAGAGGGGAAACAGATCTTTTTGGCTGCTGGGGGCGAGCAGTATCACTACATCAAGGCTCTGAACGCGGAGCCGGCACATATCCAGCTGCTGTCCGCGTTAGTCTCGCCGTATCTGCCGGATGTGACAAACTAGGTGGCAGGCGGCTGCTGATGGTATGGATCAGCAGCCTGCAAGCGGTGATGTGACTCCTCAGCGGCGGTATTCGTGCCCATAGCTTTGGATCAGCCGCTTGGTGACCTCGTGCTGCGGGTTGGCAAACACACTCTGAGTGGTTCCTGCTTCGACCACGCGCCCCTGGTGCATGACGATGACCTTATCGCTGATGTGGCGTACCAATCCCAGATCGTTGGCAACAATCACATAGGCAATGCCCAGATCTTCCTGCAACTTCAGCAGCAGGTTGATGATCTGTGAACGGACTGAGAGATCGAGCATCGAGAATGTCTCGTCGGCCACTATGATGCGCGGACTCATGATCAGGGCGCGAGCCAGAGCGACCCGCTGTTTCTGTCCAGACGAGATCATCTGTGGGTAGAACAGAGCATGATCTGGCAACAGCCCCACCATGCGCAGCGTCTCCTGAACCTTGTGGGCCCGCTCTTCCGGCGTCATGTCGGTGTTGAGCATCAAGGGGGCTTCCAGGATCCGTCCTATCCGCAGCCGCGGGTTGAGTGACGAGTTGGGATCTTGAAATATCATCCGGATCTGTTTGCAGCGCTGTTCATAGTCATCGGGCGGCAGGAGATTACCATCGATTTGGATCTCACCCTCGGTCGGAGCTACCACTCCGGCCAGGATCTTGGCCAGGGTGCTCTTGCCTGAACCCGCTTCACCGACCAGAGCCAAGGTTTCCCCTGGATTTAGTGAAAAGCTGACATGGGCCAAGGCACAGACGGTCTCTTTACGAAAGAGTCCACGCCGTTCGACAAATTTTTTGCCAATATCGATGACGCGCAGCAGCGGCATATCACTCATTTTTAGGCTTCTCCAGATTCAGCGGGAAGTGACAGCTATATTGCTGGTTCTTGAGACGTGTGATCGGGGGCGTCTGCACACACAGTTTCTGTGCATAGGGACAACGAGGGCCAAGGCGACAGCCGATTGGCAGATGTTGCAGCGGTGGAATTGCCCCCGGCAGTGCCTTGAGTCGCGATTTATGCGGTAACCGACCACTAAAATCCGGGATCGCATTGAGCAGCGCATGGGTATAGGGGTGATGCGGGGTCGCCAGCAACTGCTCGCGGCTACCGGTTTCAACCATCTGGCCACAATACATCACGGTAATACTCTCGGTCAGATTGGCGATGGTCGAGATATCATTGCTGATCAACAGGATCGTCGTGTTGTTGTTCTGATTCATCCGATCCAGCAGACGCAGTAACTGGGCCTGGGTGGTGGACTCCATGGCGCTGATCGGTTCGTCGGCGACTAATAGCCGTGGTTTGAGGGCGATCGCCATTGCGATCATCACCTTTTGACAGACGACTTCCGAGAGTTCATGGGGATAGGCGTTCATTACCTTGCGGTGATCCTTGATGCCAACCCGGTGCAATAGGGCAATCGCATGTTTTTTGCGCCAGAAAAGCCGTTGCCACCAGGCACCTTCAAAGACCCGGCTCGGGATCACTTCGATCAATTGGGCTCCGACAGGCATCGAGGGGTCCAGACAGGAGCGGGGCTCCTGAAAGATCATCGCCGTGTCGCGACCGATGACTTTGCGCCGTTCGCGGCTGCTTAGGCTCATCAGGTCAATATCATTGATTCGCATGCGATCGGCACTGATGCGCCAGTTATCTTTATTCATGCCCATGATTGCCTTGGCAACCAGGCTCTTTCCCGATCCAGATTCGCCGACCAGACCGCGAATTTCCCCTTCGTTCAGGGTCAGGCTGAAGCGATCGACGGCTTTGACACGTCCCTGTGGCGTATCAATTTCGATGGTGAGGTTCCGTATGTCGAGCAATGGCATCAATCAATACCCTTCTGAATGGCGCTCCGCAGACCATCACCTACCAGGTTTGTGATCAAGACGCTGAAGATGATGGCAAAGCCCGGCAGTGTCACAGTCCAGGCACCTATGTAGATCAGATCCATGCCATCAGCCAGCATGGTGCCCCACTCCGGCGAGGGCGATTGGGCGCCGATGCCAAGGAAGCAGATGGCACTGATATCCAGAATGGCGGTGCACAGTGCTCGTGTTGTCTGAGCAACCACGGTATCGACGATGTTGGGCAGTATGGCCAGACGCAGGATCCGCAGGGGCGGCGATCCATCCAGGCGCACGGCCACTATGTACTCCTTTTGCAGTTCGTTATTCACCGCATGGTAGATCGCCCGGATGAATTGAGGTGTCAGCGACAGGGTCACCGCCAGCACGGCGTTATCCAGTCCTGGCCCCAATACGGCGACGAGAACTATGGCCAGCAGCAATGACGGCACTGAAAGCAGAGTGTCCAGCATGTGGTGGAGCACACTGGATTTAAGCCCTTGGCTCATGCCAGCCAGTACGCCAATGGTCCCACCGCAGAGCATGGCGAACAGGGTGGCTACCACTGCACTACCAAAGGTTAGACGGGCGCCGTGGACCAGGCGCGACAGGAGGTCACGCCCCAGATCATCGGTTCCGAGAAAGTGGGCCAGCGTACCACTGGTGGTCCACGACGGGGGCAGCAGCAGGGCATTGGGATCCTGTTGTTGAGGATCATAGGTGACCATGGATGGCCCGAGAACCACGACCAGCAATAAGCACAACATGCCCCATAAGGCAGCCATCGCAATCGGATTTTCCTTATAGGCTAACCAGGTCTGGGCGACCGGGGAGGGTATGCGGATGTCCGGATAGGTTCTAGCCTTGTTGGCCATAGGATTCCTTCCTCTTAGCGGGATACAGCAAGGTCGAGAGCAACTCGGTCACTATGTTTAACACCAGCAACAGACTGGAGATCAGCAACATGCTGGCTTGGATGGCAATATAATCGCGGCTCATGATGCTGCTGATCAACCAGTGGCCGAGCCCGGGCCATTCAAATACCTGCTCGATGACAATGGCTGAGGTGATGATGGCGCCGAATTGCAGCGACAATTGCGGCAGTATCGGCGGCAAGGCGTTGCGCAGACCGTGCTTGGTGGTGACGGACAGTGGTGACCAGCCGCGGCTGAAGGCGGCCTTAATGTAGTTCTGTTTGAGAACTTCGAGCATGGAGCTACGAACCAGGCGGGTGACCTCGGTCGTAGGCAACAACGCCAGGGTCAGCGCGGGTAGACACAGATGCTGCAGTGCACTGATGAAGGCTGGCCAGCGATTTGGGCCCGGCATCAACCAGGTATCAATCAGCATGAACCCCGTGGTGGGTTCAACCTCATACAACAGGTTTAGTTGGCCGGATGAGGGGAGCAGTTGAAAGTGCATGGCGAGCAGCATGATCAGCAATTGAGCCAGCCAGTAAACCGGAATGGAGGAGCCCAGTACGCTAAAGCCCATGATGCCAACGTCGACGGGTTTTCCCTGATTGAGGGCCGCAAGAGTTCCGAGCAGCACGCCAACGACGATAGCGATGATGGCCGCCGCCAGGCAGAGCTCCAGGGTGGCAGGCAGATAGAGCATGATGGTTTCGAGGATTGGTCGCCCTGACTGGCTGGAGATACCAAAATCACCGGACATCAGACGTTGCAAGAACTGGATATAACCACTCCAGAGGCTTTGATCGCCATTTCCGAGTCGATATTCCAGCCAATAAGCCAGCAAACTGAGGATCAGCAGAGTAAATATCAACAAATTCAGGCGTCGCAAGGTAAAGATCAGCATGATTTAATCTCGATAGGCACGCTTGAAGGAGAGACCACCCATCGGGGTCAACTCCAGGTTGTGCAGGTCTTTCCGACCGGCATAGAGGTTGAGTGAGTGAGCCAGCGGGATCAGTGGTATCTCCTGGTTGATCTGCTCCTGCATCTGCTGGTAGGCCGCAATTCGCCGCGCCATGCGGGTGGTGCTGATGGCCTGCGCCAGGAGGCGATTAAACTGAGGATTGCACCAACCGGAAAAGTTACCACCACGAGGCGCATCGGCTTCGCAGCTAAGAAGTGGTCGGAAGAAACTGTCCGGATCGGCGGTATCGGCGCTCCAGCCCATGACCACCGCATCGTGACGGCCTTCTTGCAGCATGCTTTGCATCAGTGGCCAGCGAAGCTGTACCAGCCGAACCTGAATACCGAGTTTGGCCAGATCGCTTTGAATCAATTGAGCCGTCTTTTGACCATTGGGATTGTAGGCTTGCGCCGAGGGTTGAACCCATAGCGTCATCTCAAAACCAGCCTCGAGTCCGGCCTCTTTCAACAAGGACTTGGCCGCCAGCGGATCATAGTCATAGGCCGTGATATTGGGGTTATGGGCCCAGGAGATCGGTGGCAACAGGGAGCTTGCCCACTCTCCGGTGCCGAAATAAACCGCCTTGAGCAGATTATCGCGATTGATACCCATCGCAATGGCTTGGCGCACGCGCAGATCGGAGAATGGCTTCTTCTTGAGGTTTAGCGTTAAGAAGGTGCTATTAAGCCCGCTCTCTTCATCCAGAATCAGCTCTGGTTGCTTGCGGATATAATCGAGCTGACTGGCGGCCGGATAGGCCATCACCTGACACTCACCGCTCAGCAGATTAGCC
>JAYRLO010000239.1:2764-4731 GCA_041905215.1 Aeromonadaceae bacterium | reverse complement strand
GCCCATCGGCTGCAGGGTGCGCGGGTAGATACCATCGTTCATCCCCAGCAGGCAGATATGGCGGAACGGAATGGCGCGCATCGGCATCAGGGTGCAGAAGTTGACCTGTCCGGCCAGAAAACGCTGGCTGGAGCGCTGTTCGGTCAGCGCCTGCTGCATCAGGTCATACACCAGCTCGGCCGACAGGTCACCGGCAAACTGCGTGGCATCCAGCTCCGCCTGCCAGCGTTGCAGCTGGTCACGCACCTGCTGCAGGCGGCGCTCATCCTCCTCTTCGGCCTGATAGCAATCCTCAATCAGACCAACGATGCGCTCCTGCCAGACCGTCAGCGGCGCCGGGCTTTCCAGTTGCGGCAGCCAGTGCGCCAGCGTGTCGACAAACGCCGCCAGCTTGCCCAGCCAGACCGCAGATTGTCCCTCGACCGCGGCATACGGCAGGATGCCCTGCACCGGCGCCCCGTCGCCCATCGCATAGCCGAGCAGCAGGCGGCGCAGGCCGTACAGCCAGTGGTTGCCCTGTAGCGGTGGCAGATCAAAGCGCGCCGGATAGCCCTGATCCAGCCCCCAGCGGATGCCGGCCTCCTGCACCCATAGGCGCAGCTGATCAAAGGCATCGGCATTCAGCTCAAACTTGGCCAGTACCGCCGGCACTTCCAGAATGGTCAGCAACTCGGCCGCCCCCAACCGCGAGCGCGGCAGGCGCAACAACGAGAGCAGACTGAGCAGCAGCGGGCTTTCCTGGGTGGCCGAGCGGTCGGAGATCGAAAACGGGATCTGGCCGCGCGCGCCGAATACCGCCTGGATCGCCGGACCGTAGCTGTTCACATCCGCCATCATCACCACTACATCGCGCGGCTTGAGGGTCGGGTCGGCATCGAACATCGCCAGCAGGCGATCGTGCAGCACCTCGAGTTCACGCATCGGGCTATGGCACAGGTGGCACTGCAGGCTGTCATCGTCACGGCGCACCGGCGTCTTGTGCCGGCTATTGTCACTGACCAGCACGCCACTGCCGCGATCTCGCAGAGTCAGGATATCGGCCTGCAACTGGTGCAGCAGCGAATCGTCGGCCGGTGGCACAAAGGCCTCGAACTCCTCGGCCGGCAATTCGTAAAGATGGTAGATAAAATCGCGCCCCTGCTTGCCCATCGACGCCAGCAGTGGGTTGACCTCGCCCTGGCTATCGGCCATGGCCTGCCCGGCCAGCGATTTCTGCGCCAGCCGCGCCAGGGTGCGCTGATCCATGATATCGCCCCAGAACTGCTGGCTGGGGTTGGTGACAAACAGGTGCACTTCGGTGCACTGTGCCAGCGCCTGCAGCGCCTCGACATAGCGCGGCGGCAGCGCCGAGATGCCGAACACCATCACCCGTGACGGCAACTGGCTGCACACCCTGGCATCGGCCGGATCGAGCGCGGCGATAAAGGCGTCGTACAGCCCGGCGCGGTGCGCGCCCCCCTGGGTCTGTCCGGCGACCCGCGCCACCAGCGCCCGCCACAGGATGGGCTGCCAGGCTTGCTCGCCGGCCGGATCCAGCGCTGCTGGCAGGTTGTCCCCCGCCTCCCAGGCGGCAATCCAGTCCGGGCGATAGACCAGATACTGGTCAAACAGGTCGGCAATCTGCTCGCACCGTTGCCATTGGCGCAATTGTGGCGCGGTCTCCCCCCCAGCGGCCAAATAACCGGCCAGCGGGGCGAACGCCGCATCATCCAGCAAACCGGGCAGCAGGGTCATCAGCTGCCAGCGCACCGCCGCCTTGTTGTAGGGGGTACTGTCGGGCACATCGGGCAGCACGCGGGTAAACATCTGCCAGATAAAACTGGCCGGCAGCGGAAAGTCGACGTTGGCGGCGATGCCAAAATGTTCGGCCAGGGTCAACCGCAACCACTGCGCCATGCCCGGGCTCTGCACCAGTATCGTCTCGCGGGCCAATGGATTCTCCAGTGGCTGGAGTTCAAGCACCTTGG
>JAYRLO010000239.1:0-2754 GCA_041905215.1 Aeromonadaceae bacterium | reverse complement strand
AACACCGATAGCTGGTTGGAGGTATAGAGATAGAGCATGATGCCCCCTAGAGATGCCTAGCTGGTCAGGGGTGGCCAGCATAGGCAAAAAGTCAGTGGCGATATGTTATTGAATCTGTGGCACTGAGGGGAACCCCGGCGCAAAAAATGTGTTCCAAAAGGCGACATATCGCTTCACTGACATCGGTTTTCCAAATGCTGGCTAAACCACGGGGCAATTGGCCACCGCCGGGCATGGACAAGCCACTGCCGGCTGCCTACCCTGCACTCGCCTGCTTATCTTGTGACGTGGCGCACATTCTGCGACCCCTATTGTCAACCGGCAGCGCAGGCCGGCGCACCCCGATGCCGAAAATCCGGGCGACATATCACAACGGGATTCTCATGAACAAATACACTGCTGAGTTTATTGGTACCTTCTGGTTGGTATTGGGTGGTTGTGGCAGCGCCGTGCTGGCTGCAGCCTTTCCGCAGGTAGGCATTGGCCTGTTGGGTGTATCGCTGGCCTTCGGTCTGACCGTCCTGACCATGGCCTACGCCATCGGCCATATCTCCGGCTGTCATCTCAACCCGGCCGTGTCGGTGGGTCTGTGGGTCGGTGGCCGTTTCCCGGGTCGTGACCTGGTGCCCTACATCATCGCCCAGGTACTGGGTGCCATCGCCGGTGCCGGTGTGCTGTATTTGATTGCCAGCGGCAAGGCCGGTTTTGATCTGGCCGGTGGTTTCGCCTCCAACGGTTACGGCGAGCACTCACCGGGTGGCTACAGCCTGCAGGCGGCACTGATCTGTGAAGTGGTGATGACCATGATGTTCGTACTGATCATCCTCGGCGCCACCGACCGTCGTGCGCCGCAAGGTCTGGCACCGATCGCCATTGGTCTGGGTCTGACCCTGATCCACCTGATCTCTATCCCGGTGACCAACACCTCGGTCAACCCGGCGCGTAGTACCGGTGTGGCACTGTTTGTCGGCGGTTGGGCCACCGAGCAGCTGTGGCTGTTCTGGGTTGCACCGATTGCCGGTGCCGTGATCGGCGCCGTGATCTACCGTCTGATCGGTGGTGCGCGCGACTAAAGTGCGTGCGGGGGACGGAACCACCCGTCCCTACCCCGCCAGGTGCGCGGGCAATTTTGCTGCAAAACGGTCGGCCCTGCCGGCCGTTTTGTCCAACAGTAGGTACTAAATGGAGACCGGTATGACCCTTGTGTTCCGGACTGTTTCCCCGCTGGCCACCCTGCTGTTGGCCAGTTGCAGCCTGCTGGCCCTGCCCGGCGCCCGGGCTGCTACCCCCTCGTTCGACTGTGCCAAGGCCGCTGCCCACAGTGCCAGTGCCCTGGTTTGCCAGCATGATGATCTGGCGGCACAGGACCGTGAACTGAACGAGTTGTATAGCAAGGCCCTGCAACTGGCGCCGCAAGTGGCTGATTTGCGCCACGCCCAGCGTCACTGGCTACACCGTCGCGACGCCTGTACGCGTGGCACACACACCAGTGCGCTGGACTGCATCCGCGATGCCTATCAGCAACGCATTACCACCCTGCAGGCCCAGATGTATCCGGCCCCGGTGCCGGATGCCGCCCCGGCGCTGCCAGCGATGGATGGCCTGTGCGGTACCGACTGGAATCGCCATATAGAATCGCTGGTCCATACCGGCGATGGCGCCGCCCACGGTCCGGATTGGGGCAGTGAAGAGTGGCAGTCTGTGGTCGAATTCCGCCTTGGCCTGCGTGACAAACCCGGCACGCCGGCGCACAACGACCCAGCCTGGTGTCGTTATATCGAGCAGCATCTCGGTCGCCTCAAACCGGCCCGCCGCTAACCCGCGCGGACAGCCAGTGCCGTATCCCATTAGCTATCTGCGATGATCGGTCGTTGTCTTATTCCCTCGGCCTACAGGGCTACTGCTCACCTATTGCACAACCCCTGCTGGCGCACATAGCAATAAATCGAATATTCAAAGGAATTTTTGTTGGTTTGTCGTTCTAAGCGACTCGGGCACTCTACACTCATCAAACGATAAAGGAGTATCCGCCATGAAATTCCGCTCTGCTGCGCTGGCCCTGCTGGCCACCCTGACCGTCGCCCCGCTGCATGCCGCGGAGGTCAAACTGCTGAACGTCTCTTATGATCCGACTCGCGAGTTATACCAGCAGTACGACGCCGCCTTTTCCAAGTACTGGAAGAGTAAGACCGGGGATGATGTGGTAGTCAGCCAGTCGCATGGCGGCTCCGGCAAGCAGGCCCGCGCAGTCACTGACGGGCTGGAAGCCGATGTGGTCACCCTGGCCCTCGGCTATGACGTCGATGCGGTGGCCAAGGCCGGGCTGACCGGCACCGACTGGGCCAGCCGCTTGCCGCAGAATGCCGCCCCCTATACCTCGACCATCGTCTTCCTGGTGCGTAAGGGCAACCCGAAGCAGATCCATGACTGGGCTGATCTGGTCAAGGGCGATGTCGGTATCGTCACCCCGAACCCGAAGACCTCTGGCGGTGCGCGCTGGAACTATCTGGCGGCCTGGGGCTACGGTCTGCAACACGGCGGTGAAGCCGCGGCCAAGACCTTTATCACCGAGCTCTACAAGCGGGTGAAGGTGCTCGACTCCGGCGCCCGTGGCGCGACCACCAGCTTTGTCGAACGCGGTCTCGGCGATGTACTGCTGGCTTGGGAGAACGAAGCCTATCTGGTGCTGGCTGAACCGGGTAATGCCGACAAGTTTGAAATCGTCACCCCGCCGACCTCGATCCTGGCCGAACC
>JAYRLO010000238.1:0-4738 GCA_041905215.1 Aeromonadaceae bacterium | reverse complement strand
GGGCCGAGTTGACCGTGTTGCATGTTCAGAGCCAAACCGTCGCGGATGTCGAAAATCCAGATCCCCACGCGGCCGATGTTCGGCTGCGTCGTGCCGAGCACCAATTGGCGGATTGGCTAGCGGGGCTCCCCCGGGCACCGCGACGTTGGCAGGTTGTGCAGGGGGATGCTGGCGATGTGATGCGCCAGGCATTGCTCTCACCGCAGAGCCATCTATTGATTGTCGGCGCTGGCAAGAGTGAACATCCGCAGCTGTCGATGGGGAGCCATCTTCATTCACTGCTGCAACAGCAACGAGGGGATCTGCTCATCCTCCATTAGGTGGCTCCATGCCATTCACTCCGGTGCCGTTCAGGCACCGGAGCGGATGGCAAAGAGCCGTGGTCTATTAACCCTCGAGTGCATAGGGCAGGGGCAGCAGGGAGAGCGAGCTCTCCGGATATTCCTTGCAGCGAAAACGGGCCTGAGGCTCGGTATCCAGCGGTAGAACGGCGGTGAGGAGAAGCTGATCCCCCTGTTGCCAGCAATCCAGTATCTGACCCGAGCGCTTCCACTGATCTCCCAATGCCACCTCAAGCGTGCCGGCAACCTGGAGGGGATGGCTACTTTGCCCCTGCAGGATGAAGAGCCCGCGATTGTTGGCCCCCCGATACTTGGCACGGGCGATAGTCTCTTGCCCCATGTAGCAGCCCTTGGTGAAGCAGATTCCACCCAGAGCGTGCAGATTGACCATCTGGGGTATGTACTCTCCCTGATGTTTGACGCTCATGTGGGGGTAGCCGGCCAGGATCTCCATCCCCCACCAATCGGCTTCATCGCACTGCACCAGGCTGGTTTCGAGTTTCGACTGACTCAGTAGCAGCCAACGATCGGGGCTGACCCTGGCCGCTATGCCATTTGTCAGCAGGCCGCTCTCGTTCAGGCCATGCTGCTGCAGCATCCAGGCATCACTTCCTGAGCCGGCAAGCCCAGAGAGTTGATAGGCGTCGCTGGCATCCTGGATCTCGACTTTGGCGAAGACGCCATATTTTTTCAATTCGGCCAGAGAGCGGGGAAGCAGGCTCTTTTCGGTCAGCAGTAATAGAGCCTCTTCGAGCACCAGCAACCGGAAACTGCTCCACATTTTTCCTTTCGCATCACAGTGGGCGCCCAGGCATTGTTGACCAATTTGCAGAGCTTGTACGTCGCAGCTGACCTGGCCCTGTAAATATTTGACCCGATCGGCACCAGAAATCCGGATGATGCCGAGTCGAGCCAGTGGATATAGGGTCGGTGAGACAGGGAATAGCTGGATCGAGGATGAAATGATGGCTGGCATCGGCAATTCCTGTTAGTGGCACCAGAGGGTGTTATGAATTTCTGTGACTACCATGGTAATGACGGTGGTGTCGTTTGTCAGCAGGAAAGCCCCCTTGCTACCATGCTGCCGTTCATTGTGAGTCTCTGGAGTGTTGAATGTTAAATGATCGAGAGTGGGATCGGCTGCGCTGGCAGTGTCGCCGCGGCATGTTGGAGCTGGATGTCATTCTGCTGCCTTTCGTGGAAGAGGACTTCCCCAGGCTGGATGAGCGCTTGCAACGTGGATTCGTCCGTCTGCTGGAATCTTCAGATCTGCAACTTTTTCGCTGGTTGTTGCGTGGTGAGCAGTCGGCCGATGCTGAACTTCACGAGATGATTGAGGTGATTCTTGCTCACCACCAGGCACGTCATTCGGGTTGAACCATCGCGGCGTCAGCAATGGCTGCTGATCGCCGGCCACCTGTTGCTCTGTGTCCTGCTGTGGGATGGTTTACAGGGCGGCTATGCTATCACTTTTGGGCTTATCCTCTCACTGAGTCTGGCTTATAGCCTCTACCTTGCGCGGCGTTGTCGGTTCGAGTTAACGCTCCACGGCCCTCGTGTCCAGTGGCAAGCGACACGTTACACGCTAGGGGCTGGGTCGCGTATCGGTGCCGGTTTTCTGTGGCTGGACCTGGAAGGGGCTCGACCCTGTCGGCTCTGGATATTTGTCGATAGCGTGGCAACCGGCGATTATCGTTGCCTGGCTCGGCATATCAATTTATTGCAAAACATGTGATTGCCTCTGAAAGTAACTGCTGGATCTGTTTCCAAAACCAGAATGAAATATATTGCAGGTGATATGCAGACCGAGGTTATTTACTTGCAACCGTGATTGGTGGTCGTAAATCACGTCTCATCTTGCTTCAGTAAAATAATAAAAAATTTTAGCTCAAAAAATGACAGCTCGATTTTTTCATCTACTCTTTCTGAAATGGATCTGTTTTTAAAGCAAATCCGGTGCAAACCGTAATTTCGTTCATTGCAACAGGGAGAAGGGAAATGAGTCTGGCGTTAATAAGGGAGCATGCTGATGTCAAGGAAGAGTTTGAAAGACTCAATCAAATAAGAAATGATCGTTTTGTCTCATCGGTTGCCAATATGATCAGTGAGATCAAGGGGTTTGCATCCAAGTACATGAAGGATAACTCTTTCGATGTCAAAGATATTCCAGAAGAAAAGACAATTACCGGCACCTATAAAGATGTGAAAATAGCGATCAAATATCCTGAGATAGAGGACAGATTTATTGATGCTCACAGTGTCTTTGAAGTTTGTCACAATAATAAAACACTGATCCTCGGTGCATCATTAACATCACCCTGCGAACAGGTCAGTGGCGGATTTATTTCATATAGCTGTCAGGAAGATCGCCTGCGTAAAGAGATAGACAGTTTCAAGGCTCGTATTGAACGCCTCAAATCTCAGTCCTGCGCCGAGATGAATGGTAACTATGCGCTCTGCCTGATCGAAAAACGCAACGGCGTGATCGCCTATAAACGACACACCAACAGCATTGTTGATGTTATTGATGAGATCATCAAATAAGGCTTTAAATAGCGGCACCGGATTGCCGGACATTCACTATTGCGAATGAGTGGCGCCAAGCCGCCTATCGGCGATAGAAATGGTGCGATGGCTCGATGGAACCCTGATGGATGGGTTCACGACCTGTTGGTGCGTGTTGTCTTTGCAAGTCTTGCGCGCATAAAGAAATGGCGACTCGGGAGTCGCCATTTTTTATTCCAGATTAGCGGCACCAATAGTACCTGATCGAGACTAGAAGTTATCTGGGATCAGAATGGTGGGGGTCGGATTGGGCAACTGCTCCGGGTAGTCCAGGTTGTAGTGCAGCCCTCGTGACTCCTTGCGGCTGATGGCGGAGTGGACGATTAACTCCGCCACTTGCAGCAGGTTGCGCAATTCCAGCAGATTGTTAGAGACGCGGAAGTGGGTGTAGTACTCCTGCACCTCCTGTTTCAGCAGGTCGATGCGACGTTTGGCGCGCGCCAGCCGTTTGTCAGTCCGGACTATGCCGACATAGTCCCACATAAAC
Organism: Aeromonadaceae bacterium; assembly: GCA_041905215.1. Lineage (GTDB taxonomy): Bacteria > Pseudomonadota > Gammaproteobacteria > Enterobacterales > Aeromonadaceae > Pseudaeromonas. The sequence goes on along the minus strand of JAYRLO010000238.1, from coordinate 1,345 downwards.
AGCCGCAACTCGTGCCAGTTGTGCTGAATGACCACCTCTTCATCGGAATCGATCACCTTGCTCTCATCCCAGGCTGGCAGGGCTGGCGGCTCACTACACATCGGCAGTCGCGAGAGGATGTCTTCAGCTGCTGCATGGGCAAATACCACGCATTCGAGCAGTGAATTGGAGGCCATCCGGTTGGCACCATGCAAGCCGGTGTAGGAGACCTCACCGATGGCGTAGAGGCCGGGGACATCGGTCTGACCGTTGTGGTCGATCATCACGCCACCACAGGTGTAGTGGGCGGCTGGTACCACGGGGATCGACTGGGTGGTGATGTCGATGCCGATCTTCAGGCAACGTTCGTAGATGGTCGGGAAGTGCTTGATGACGAAGTCGGCTGGCTTATGGCTGATATCCAGATACATGCAATCGACGCCGAGCCGTTTCATCTCGTAGTCGATGGCGCGGGCGACTATGTCACGGGGTGCCAGCTCGCCGCGCGGATCGAATTCCTGCATGAAGCGCGAACCATCGGGGCGGCGCAGATAGGCACCTTCGCCGCGCAGGGCTTCGGTCAACAGAAAGTTGCGGTCTTCCGGGTGGAAGAGGGTGGTCGGATGGAATTGATTGAACTCCATGTTGGCGACACGGCAACCAACCCGCCAGGCCATGGCGATACCATCCCCTGAGCTGACATCTGGATTCGAGGTGTACTGGTAGACCTTGGAGGCACCGCCGGTCGCTATGGCGACAAAGCGGGCGCGCACCGTCTCGACCTTCTCCAGATTCCGGTTCCAGATATAGGCGCCGAGCACGCGATTGCCAGGGAGGCCCAGCTTGCGGGTGGTGATGAGGTCGACCGCATTGAAGCGCTCCATCAGCTGGATGCCCGGGTGGTTGCGAACCTGATCGACCAGGGTAATCTGCACCGTTTTGCCGGTGGCATCGGCCGTATGGAAGATGCGGCGGTGGCTGTGGCCCCCTTCGCGAGTCAAGTGATAGGCGGGTTGGCCATCTTCGGCGGTGGACTCCTCCTGATCGAAGGGAACGCCTTGCTGGATCAGCCACTCGATGCTCTGCTTGGCATTGCGGGCGGTGAACTCGACGGCATCGCGGTCGCAAAGACCGGCCCCGGCATTCAGAGTGTCGCTGACGTGGGATTCGATACTGTCCTTTTCATCGAAAACGGCAGCGATGCCTCCTTGGGCATAATAGGTGGCCCCCTCACTCAAGGGTCCCTTGCTCAATACCATCACCCGGGCGTGGTCAGCAAGACGCAGTGCGAGGGAGAGGCCGGCGGCACCACTGCCAATGATAAGAACATCACAACTGTATTCAACGTTCTGTTTCATAAGTATCA
>JAYRLO010000237.1:0-4750 GCA_041905215.1 Aeromonadaceae bacterium | reverse complement strand
TTAACTTTGACCACCTGTTTCGGTGGATTTGGTGGTAGAGCATCAGTAGGTCAACTTCTTGCCAACACAACAGGAAGGTCTGTTGCTGCAGCCCGCGGGTTTCATGTTGCAGCTCATGGAAGTAGGGACATTAATACGTTGTTTACACCGCTGACTGGTGCCGCCAGACTTTTGTCGAACACTGCAGGCATAATGCTGTCGGGAATTACACGTGCCGGAATGCAAGGACAGGCGGCCGCTATTTCCGGTTTAGCGGCTTTAGCGCCGCAACCTTTTTTGCGTCGTTTCTGAGCGGGCGTTGTTGCCCACCAAATTAGGGAGGGTGCGAACAAGTCCCTGATGTGAGATCATGAGCCCCACTTGGCATCAGGGATAAGGTTCAGCATGAATCATCAGCTCACCTTCGCGGATAGCGAGTTCAATGGCAAACGCCGCAAAACCCGTAAGGATAAGGAGTTATTTCTGGCTCGCATGGAGGCGTTGCTCCCATGGGCAATGATGCTGGAGGTCATCGAGCCCGTCTATCCCAAGGCAGGTAATGGCCGTCGTCCCTACCCACCATGCTGCGTATTCACTGCATGCAACAGTGGTATAGCCTTAGCGACGGCGCCGAGGATGCGCTCTACGAGATTGCTTCGATGCGTCTGTTTGCCAAGCTCTCACTGGACCAGGCCATCCCCGACCGTACCACCATCATGAACTTCCGCCATCTGCTGGAGCAGCACCGGCTGGCCCGGCAGCTCTTCGACGCCGTCAACCAATGGCTTTCTGACGCCGGCATCATGATGAAGCAAGGCACGTTGGTCGATGCCACTCTCATTGAGGCCCCTTGCTCGACCAAGAACAAGCGTGGCGAGCGTGACGGCGAGATGCACCAGACCAAGAAAGGCAATCAATGGTACTTCGGCATGAAGGCTCATATCGGTGTCGATGCCAAGAGTGGCCTGACGCACAGTCTGGAGACCACGGCAGCCAATGAGCACGACCTCAATCAAGTGGGAAATCTGCTCCATGGCGAGGAGGCATTTGTGTTCGCTGACGCAGCGATATCAGGGTGCAGAAAATCGTGAAGAGCTGGCAGATGTAAAGGCACAATGGGCGATTGCGATGCGACCTGGCAGGCTCAAGGAACTCAAAAAGCATCCGCGAAAAAACAAGGCTGTGATTGCCTTTGAGAGGCTCAAATCCGGCATCCGCGCCAAGGTGGAGCACCCGTTTCGGATCATCAAACGTCAGTTTGGCTTTGTGAAGGCGCGGTTCAAGGGGCTGCGCAAGAACGACAACCAACTGGCGATGTTGTTTACGCTGGCGAATCTGTTTCGCGTGGACCAGATGATACGGGCATGGGATAGCTGTGCCCAAAAATCGAGATAAGCCTCGAAAATGAGGCTAAATGGCGCCTAATAGCCGAATACTTGCGGAAAAAGTCAGGTTTTGGGAGTGATGTGCATTTCAAGTGCGGACAAAGAGTTCGTGGTGAAGGTGCGATCCACTTGTTCGCACCTTCCCTTATGTCTTCGGTATTTTTCGGGTGGATTTGTAGTGATGTGATGGACGCCCCCTCCCTGCGCGGTCAGTTTCATACTTAGGCTGACAGCGTTCAACTTGGGGGAGCACCACATGAACACGATCAAAGTAGTTGGAATCGATATTGCTAAGTCTGTTTTTCAGGTGTGTGTATGGATGGCTGATGGTTCTGTTGCCTGGAATCGTAAAATATCTCGCCAGAAACTGCTCCACACGTTGCGCCAGTTTCCACCGCAAACACTGATTGCTATGGAAGCTTGCTCAACATCTCATTTCTGGGGACGAGCACTGATATCGATGGGCTATGACGTAAAGCTCATTCCCACACAGCATGTCAAAGCCTTTGCAAGACACCAGAAGAATGATGCCAACGATGCATTAGCTATTTGTGAAACAGCTTGCCGACCAGGGATCCACTTCGTCTCAGTTAAAACTACAGAACAACAAGATATCAAGGCGTTACGTAGTGCTCGCCAGCTCATAGTTGAGCAGCGAACCGCTCTGGCTAACCAACTACGGGCATTACTTGCCGAGTACGGAGTCATTATTCCAGCCGGGTTACAACGCCTGCAACGACAACTGCCAGAAGTGCTTGAAGACGGAGACAATACGATAACCTTCACGCTTCGCCGACTATTGAGCCTGTTACGAGAAGATATGCAGATGCTCACTGAACGGATTGATGTTTTGGATAAGGAACTAGCTGAACTGTCCAGCCAGCAGGTTGCCTATCACCACTTATTGACCATTCCTGGTGTCGGGCCACTGATTGCCGCTGCGGTGGTCAGTGAGGTTGATGCCACCCAGTTTTCCAGCGGCCGTGAGCTTTCGGCTTGGTGTGGCTTAGTCCCTCGACAGCGTAGTTCAGGTGGAAAACAACGGCTTTCATCCATGACCAAGAACGGTAATCGTAACTTGAGGACCTTGAGCATCCATGGCGCTCGAGCGGTGATGCGCTGTGTGCAAAAACGGGATGACAGTTTAGGGAGATGGGTGAAGGCAATCGAATTGCGGCGTGGCTTCTTGAAAGCCACTGTCGCCCTGGCAAATAAGTTAACTCGGATCATCTGGCGTGTACTAACTGACTCGGTTGATTTCAGTATGAACAGAGCTTTTGCAGGAAGTTAATTTGATATTTGCTTAGAAAATCTACGTTACTGAGTTTGCAGGCACTGATGAAGAAACGGGTACCGTCCTTGTAACAGCCTGAATTAGACCTGGGTATGCATATACCGGTGTAGTGATAAGGAAGCAAGGCTCGGATGACATCATGGCGAGGGAGTTAATCCCATCATAACGCCGGATATATGGTCGCAAACCGTATCAGTTCAGTTCTTGCACAACTCGGGGGCGTCCATATATGGTCTAATCATCCCGGACACCATTTTAGGTGGTACAGTCGCCACCATGACCTGAGGTGTTCAATGACAAGATTACGTCGCTCATTTACTGCCCAATTCAAACTCGAAGCAGCATCCCTGGTGCTCGACCAGGGATATTCTGTCCCCGAAGCCAGCCGTTCGCTGGATGTCGGTGAAACCGTACTTCGCCGCTGGGTTCAGTAACTGCAATCCGAACGCAGTGGCACTACCCCAATCAGCAAAGCACTGACTCCGGAGCAGCAGAAAATCCAGGAGCTGGAAGCCCGTATCAACCGGCTCGAACGTGAAAAGGACATTCTAAAAAAGGCTACTGCTCTCTTGATGGCGGACGAGTTCACACGTACGCGCTGATAGACCGATTAAGGGAGCAAGCCCCCATCACTCTGGTCTGCTGCGCCTTCGATGTTCCCACCTCCTGTTTTTACGATTATCTGGCTCGCAGGCGGATGATTAACCGTGAGCGGATACAGCAACGCAGCGAGTTGCGCCGGTTGTTCAAAGTGAGCCGGAACTCGGCAGGCAGCCGTGCCTTGATGTCAATGATGCGGGAGTTGGGGTATCAGATTGGTCGATTCAAAGTACGTAACCTGATGAAGGAAGCCGGTCTGGTATCCAAGCAACCGGGCGCTCATCGCTATCAGGTGGCACAGTCTGAACGACCGGACATTCCCAATCTGCTGGCCCGCGAATTTGATGCCCAGCAACCCAATCAGGTGTGGTGTGGCGATATCACCTACGTCTGGGCAGGTGGTCATTGGCATTACCTGGCAGCGGTGCTTGACCTGCACACCCGGCGGGTCGTGGGCTGGGCGATGTCTGATAAACCTGATGCAGAATTGGCAATCAAAGCACTGGAGATGGCCTATCAGCAGCGGGGTTGCCCATCCGGTGTGCTGTTTCACTCTGACCAGGGCAGCCAATATGGCAGTAGGGCATTTCGGCAACGACTGTGGCGCTATCGCATGACCCAGAGCATGAGTCGGCGTGGTAATTGTTGGGATAACGCCCCGATGGAGCGATTGTTCAGGAGCCTGAAGTCAGAGTGGCTCCCGGCTATGGGATATATGAGCTTGCGGGAAGCAAAGCGGGATATCAGTTATTACCTGATGGATTACTACAACTGGCGGCGTCCACATCAATACAATGACGGGATACCGCCAGCAAAAGCCGAGGATCGGCCTAACCAAGTGTCCGGATTTAGTTGACCACTACATACCACCTGCACTGCACAATCCGGTGGCTCGACTATCTAGGTCTGGCATTGCCACTCCAACGGAAACCGTCAGGGCTGCGCTATCCATCCGCTACATCAAAGAATTGCGAACGATGCTGGCCGAAGGGCCAGACTTCCGTGACTGGAGATGGGCACAGCAGGCTATGGAAGGAGGCAATGTTGGTGGTGACTGGTTCCGGGTCGATCCGGCGTTGGTCAACCCCGACGATCTGGACTGTGTGTGGCGCGAACGAGACGCCACCGCCTACGAGCAGTGGGTCCTCAAACCCGTAAGCCGCATCACCGAACTCTGGTCACCTGTGCGGGCCGTGGCGCTCTATCTTAAGTTGGAATTGCCGCTACGTACCTATCAAGTACGGATGCTCGACTCCGGTGAGGCTGATACCTGGCGCTATGAACATGGTATGCAGGGCGGCAGTTTCATTCTGAACGATTCGCCACTCGCTACTGGCAGCGCTGTGCGGCCTTACCAACGTGGTGTCTTCCACCGCAGCACGAACGGATCTGGTGCGGGCCTGTTCATCAACACCAACAAGACGGCAGACAACGGTAAGCCAGAGAATGCTAGAGGCTATGTTATCCCCTGGGCGCACGAGACGGTGCTGTA
>JAYRLO010000236.1:0-4784 GCA_041905215.1 Aeromonadaceae bacterium | reverse complement strand
GTCTCACCTGCGTGAACTGTCTGTCCCGTGGTGTTCACCGGTAAACGTTCGATCCACCCACCAAACTTGGGAGCAACCAGTGTGGTGCGCCGTTCATCCACCACCAGTTGCCCGACCGCGCGCAACGTGCGCTGCAACCGCTCACGACGCACAGGCTCCGTGGTCACCCCCAAAGCCTGAATGCGATCAGGGCTGATCGTCACGGTCGAGGCGGAGGATGCCCCCCCTACGGACTCATCGGCATATACCGGCAGATAGGGCATCCCCATCTCGTCTTTCTTCGGCGTCGCCGAGATATCCGGCAATCCCATGGGGTTTCGATAATAGAGAATGGTGCGGCCATTCAAGTTCGCAGCTGGTGCTGGCGTGGCGGCAACTTGGGGGTACAGCTGCTGCCATCCCCAGAAGAGGGCAGCACCGAGGGCGCCACCCAACAGCAGGGTCAGCAAAGGGGTCACCCAGCGGCGACCTGACATAGAAAGAGTCATGATCGATCCTCATCTTTGAGCGGAGGAGTAGAGCCCCATCAACCTCGGTATCTGGGGCCATACTGCCGTTACTTCACCGCCTGCCAGTGCAGGATGCGAGGGGAATCATTGGCCACCGGGACAAATTGCGCCTCGATGTGCAAACCCAGTGTTAATCCCTGAGCCAACTCGGCATTCGCCAGTTGGAACGGCATCGTCATTGCCGGCCAGTTGAGCGCCGCCACGGCTTGATGACTCAGCACCACCTGCTCACCCTGCAACTGAACCACCACTCCCTGCAGGGTGTAGCTCGCCACCGATGCCGAGGAGTTCTCCGCCGTCGATGTGGTGGTCTGATGATGGGGCTCGACACTTTCGGCCTGGACATTACTCGATACCAGACCCGAGAGGAGTAGAGTGAGGGGAAACGCAGCCAATAGGATGCGATAACGCAGATTCAAGATTGTCATTCCGGTAATCCTCAATCGTCCGGTGTCTCCCTCGGGCATAGAAGAACACCCGGAGACCCAGACTAGGAAACAAAGGGAAAATAATTAACTACGGATAGCGTTAGGCCTTCAGGCCATGGAATGACAGAGGAGGGGGAACCGGAATACCAGGGATGAAATTCGCATAGTGCGCCGCTTCGAACTCAGGAGCAGCTGAGGGCTGGCGTCGCACCCAGTCAACGGTATAAGCCATGCGGGGCAGATCGGCCGGAGCCAGAACACAAGCGGTGCAATGCTTGCAACCATGGGGCATCCATTGCGTCAGGGACGAACAGGCATGCTGGCTGCTTGTCGTTTCGACCGCGATAACTGGAGCCGATTGGGAGTGATCCATCCCGTGACAGTCCGTGATGGCTACAGCGCCCATTTGCTGAGCGCTGGAAGAAGAGGTGCGGCTGGAGTCGGAGGCGGACACGTCAACCCGGTCCGGTTGCTGCACGGGCAACCAGGCCAATGCCGTCTGCAGAGGCAGCCAGCAGGCTAACGCCAAGGCAAATCGCAGTGTCCAGCGTGACATGGGTGATCAATACCTTCCAGTTTCCGGCAGCGCCGCAAATACGCCATGAGTCACATGGCCGCTCGATAGTAGAGCAGACGTCGGCCCCGTGGCAACCCTGACCCAGGGTCAACCTTCAATATTTCATCCCTCGGATTGCAGAGTTCGCAACCAGGCAATCTCGTCGGCCCAGATATCCGGATCGACAGTTTCCAGTATCAGCGGGATACGATCAAAACGCTCATCCTGCATGATAAATTCAAATACTGCGGTTCCCAGATTGCCTTCGCGTAGGCTGTGGTGACGATCGACCCGACTGCCAAATTCACTCTTGGCTCCATTGATGTGCATCCCCTTGAGATACCTGAAGCCGACGATCCGCTCAAATTCGGCAAAGGTCTCGGTACAGGCCGCCTGGGTACGCAGCTCATAACCCGCGGCAAAGGCATGGCAGGTATCGAGGCAGACCCCGATCCGACTCTTGTCCTCGACACCGTCAATGATCTGGGCCAGATGCTCAAATGACCAACCCAGATTGCTGCCCTGACCAGCCGTGTTTTCGATGACAGCCGTGACCCCAGTCGTCCGTTCCAACGCCCAGTTAATCGACTCGCTCACCAGGTGCAAACTGGCCGCTTCGGGTATCTGCTTGAGGTGGCTCCCCGGATGGAAGTTCAAGTAGCAAAGCCCCAGTTGCTGGCAACGCTGCATCTCGTCGAGAAAAGCCTCACGGGACTTGGCCAAACCATCCGGATCCGGATGACCCAAGTTGATCAAATAGCTGTCGTGGGGAAGAATTTGTTCCGGCAAGAAGCCCGCCGAGGCGCAAGCACGCTTGAAAGCCGTCACCGTCGCCTCGTTTAGTGGCGGTGCACTCCACTGACGCTGGTTTTTGGTGAAGAGCGCCAATGCATTGGCGCCTAATGAAACAGCTCGCTCGATCGCCAGCTCTATGCCACCCGCCGCACTGACATGTGCACCGATATATTTCATGATCCACTCCACAAAAAACACGACTACCCATTATGCAACTGGCAGAGCCCAGGGCCAACCCCACAAATGGCATGGCCATTGCTTAGAAAAGGATGGAAATACGCAAGCAAAAAAAAGGTGATGCAGTGACGGTTTTTTCCACAATCATCTTGTTGATGCGGCACAGATGTAGCACGCTGAACAACCCACATGGTCGGCTTGGTTGCAAGGAGTCAGCATGACCACGATTAAGAGCGATATGGTTCGCGCTCGGGTAGAACCAGAGCTAAAGGAACGAGCCGAAGCCGTCTTGGAAAAGTTGGGCATGAGCACAGCCGATGCCATCCGGATTTTTCTGACGCAAGTCGCCCTGCGCCAAGCATTTCCATTGGAGTTGACGCTCCCGACGAATGAACGCCTACCCGAATGCTATAATCTAAAGGATAGGTCGTGATTTACATCGCAACCTGTTGCTGAGGTAGAGACCACAATCAGCAGCAACAAAATGAATAGATACTCAGCCCGCACCGAGCGGTCTGCAGACACTGAGACACGGAGAATGATTTATGGCCAACCGTATTCTGATTATCAACAATGACAGCGCTCAAGATTTACCTCTGAGTGTCATGGACCGCTTCCAACAGGTGATGTTGATTGTTGGAAAGGGCCAGAGCAATCTGCCGGTCGAAGTCGTCAGCCAATTACTGATGGCGCAAGCCCAGTACAAGGTACAAATCGACCTGGTATCCCTGAAAAATACCAATAAGGCAGTCTTCGATCTGCACTTCGCCATGCACTTGGGTCGCCTGTTTGAACGGAATCAGGACAGTCAGTTCACCATACTGTCCAGCGATACCACCTTTGATTCCTTGATCGTCACCTGCAAGGAACAGGGGATGAAGATCAACCGCGTCGAGGCTCTGCAACGTCTGTCAGCCGTTCAACCTGGGCAGGAAGAAACTGCCGCTGCCGCCGTTGTCGCCGACACCGAAGAGGAAATTGGCCTGGCCCTGGAAACACCGGCAGCCGAGCCAGAGAGCGCCAGCAGCCGCAACCATCGCTTGATCACCAGCCTGATCGGCGGTGCTCGCGGATAAGCGCCGAATCACAGCGCACAACTACCAAAAGGCCCTGCGGGGCCTTTTTAATTTTCATCGTCACTCGGTTCACCTTGGCAGTGACAGCACATCCCCTTGAGCTCGAGAAATTGAGGGGCCAATTTGAAGCCGTGCTCTGTCACCTGCTGGCTCAGCAGAGCCAATAGTTCGGGAGCCATGGCTGCCTCCAGCACCTGACCACAAGAAACACAGATCAGTAACTGGCTGAAATGGTCACACCCCTGATGAGGGCAGACCACATACTTCTGAATCGACTGCAAATAGTGGGCTAGCCCCTGTTCCACCAGATAATCCAGAGCCCGATAGGCGGTCGGTGGCTGCCATTGAGTTCCCTGCTCCCGCAGGCGATCCAACAGTTCATAGGCACTCAGTGGTTTACCACTACTCTGCAATACAGACAGCACCAACTGTCGATTGGGTGTCATTTTGGTGACTGCCTCATCGCGGCAGCAGGCGTGGCTATGGGCCATAGATCTCTCGGTTCAAGCGTGACAACTGTTGCCAGCATACCGTAATTCTTTTGCAACAGGGATTGCATGCGGCAAATGTTATGTTATAACAGCGGCCTGATATAGATGAGAAGAATTCTTGATATGCACTCATTACTATTGACCGGCACCTGGTTCCGCTTGGCCTGGGTCATGCTACCGATAGCCCTGATCTGGGGTGTCCTCTACTGGGCAATGGGATAAATCATGCTGCATTTTCACAACCTGACGCTCGGTTATGCCCGTCATCCGGTCGTGCACCACCTGCACGGCAAGGTACCATCGGGCAGCCTGCTGGCCGTCATAGGTCCAAACGGCGGCGGCAAATCGACCCTGCTCAAAGGCATCCTCGGTCAGCTTCCACCATTGGAGGGGCGTATCGAGCTGGATATCCCGCGCAACCAGATCGGCTATCTGCCACAGCAAAGCCGCATCGATCGCCAATTCCCCGTGACAGTCCGCGAGGTGGTCGCCATGGGTCTATGGCGTCACTGCGGCCTGTTCGGTCGATTGGCTCACCCGCAGCGCCGCAAGATTGACGGCGCACTGGAGCGCGTCGGACTAGCCGGCATGGCCGACGCCAGCCTGGATGCTCTCTCCGGCGGCCAATTGCAACGGGCCCTGTTCGCCCGCCTCTGTCTGCAAGAGGCACCACTGATGCTGCTCGATGAACCCTTCAGTGCCATCGATACCCAAACCAGCGAGGATCTGCTAGCCCTGCTGCGCGAGTGGCA
>JAYRLO010000235.1:0-4812 GCA_041905215.1 Aeromonadaceae bacterium | reverse complement strand
GTGGCAGCAGGGGCGCCACTCACTGGCGGTCTTCCTGCAAAACCAGATTTCTGTGGTCTTCTCGGTCGACGTTCATCCGGCGGCGCAGATCGGTCGCGGCATCATGTTCGACCATGCCACCGGCATCATCATCGGGGAGACCGCGGTGGTGGAGGACGATGTCTCCATCCTGCAGAACGTCACCCTGGGGGGAACGGGCAAGGAGCATGGCGATCGCCATCCGAAGATCCGTGAAGGTGTGATGATCGGTGCCGGTGCCAAGGTGCTGGGCAACATCGAGGTGGGTCGGGGTGCCAAGATTGGGGCCGGCAGCGTGGTGCTGCAAGCGGTGCCTGCCCATACCACGGTGGCGGGTGTGCCGGCCCGCGAAGTAGGCCATCCAGATTGTGATAAACCCTCCCTGGATATGAACCAGGGGCTTTAAACTCCAGATGCCCCCCGCCGCCGATGCGGTGGGGGGCGACTATGACGCAGCAGCCCATCCGTTGCACAAGGAGCTGAGGTTTGATTAAACCGATTGCCGGTCTCCTGATCCTTGGCATGTGGTTGGCCGACTTGGCTCACCTCTACGTTGATCTCTCCGCCTGGCCTGCCGCCGTCCTCGGCTGGGCTGCTGCTGTGTTGCTGGGGCCCCGGCTGGATGCGGCGGCCCGTCGTCAATGCTTCGGGCTCTATCTCTGTGCCCTGTTGTTGCTGGGGCTGGCCTGGAGCCAGGGTGCTCAGCTCGAGGCCGCCACTCTGTTCTTGCCCAATGTCGACATGGTGACGCTGTTTGCGGCGGTCAGCTTTCTGAATCTGGCAACCGGCTCGCTGGCGCAGAGCCGGGGAACTTGGCAAGGCTGGAAAGGGGTCGTGGGCACCTTGCTCGGGGTCAACCTGCTTGGCGCCGTCATCAACATGTCCGTGCTGTTTGTGGTCGGCGATCGACTGGCGCGACAGGGGATGCTGGAGCGACGACAGGTCATCATGCTCAGCCGCATCTACTGCTCGGCAGCCTTCTGGTCCCCCTTCTTCATCGCCATGGCGGTGGCTGTCACCTATGCCCCTGGCATGATCTTCAGCCATCTGCTGCCATTTGGACTCCTGGCATCGGTCGCCGCCATGGTCATCACGGCGCTGGAAGTGCGACGGCTGGGCGTTGATGGCTTCGAGGGGTATCCGTTGCGGTTGCAGACCCTGATGCTACCGGGGTTGCTGGCGTTGGCCGTCATTCTTGGCCGCCTGCTGTGGCCTCAGCTCAGCATCGTCGGCATCATCTCCTTGGCGGCCCCGCTCATCTCGTTGCTGCTGATGCCCAAGGCGCAGATGTCGACGGCGCTGCGGCGTCAGGTCACCGAGCGCCTGCCGGCCATGGGTAGCCAGATCGTGTTGTTTCTCGGGGCTGGCTTGCTGGCGGCCGGCATCGGTGGGTTGACTCAGGTCTGGTCGCCGGCCCCCTTGCTGGCCATGTTTGATCACTTCGGAGTGCTGGAGGCGACCCTGACGGTCGCCTTGATCCTGCTCATCGCCTACTTCGGGCTTCACCCCATCATCACCATCTCCAGCCTGGCGCCACTGCTGTGGCATCTGCATCCGGATCCAACCCTACTGGGCATGACCTTCCTGCTGGGCTGGGGCTTATCCACCGGGGCGACACCGCTATCGGGTGCCAATCTGGCCCTATTGGCTTGCTATCGGGTGCGGGCGCGGGATCTGCTGTTCTGGAACCTCGGCTACGCGGGCAAGATGCTGCTGGTCTGTGCCGGGCTGTTTGCCCTCTATATTGAATGGTTCTGATGGGCCTTGTCCGAGTCGTTTGCGCGAGGATCTGCGACGCTGAGCCTTGTTGCTCCCCTGGGGACGGGGTATCCTGACTCCGAGCCTGGGTGTTTGCCTCCCGGAATTGATGAACAAGACAATGGGTATGACTATGTCGCTTGAAGTACTGGAACAGCTAGAAGCCAAGGTGCAGGCTGCGGTGGATAATATCGCGCTGCTGAAGATGGAATTGGAAGAGTTGAAGACTCAGAACCTGCGGCTCAAGGATGAAAACCAGCAACTGCGCAACGACCATCAGGCCTGGCAAGATCGTCTGCGGGCGCTGCTTGGTAAGATGGATCAGATGGAAGAGGCGATCTGATTTTCGCCAGCGCCAGATAGCACAACGCCGGTCGATGACCGGCGTTGTTGTTTTCGTGGCTTATTCGATATCCAGCGGCTCGGGCGACAGTATGATCCCTGTGGTGTCGGCGTACAGGTGATCGTCCGGCAGGAAGGTGACACCGCCGAAGTTGACGGGCAGATCCGTATCGCCGGTATCACTATCGTCGGCGCCTACCGGGATCGAGGCCAGGGCCTGGATGCCGATATCCAGTTCACCCAGCGCATCAACCTCGCGCACGCTGCCGTAGCAGACAATCCCTTCCCAGCCATTTTCTTGGGCTGTGGCCGCCATCTCGGCATCGAGCAGTGCGCGTCGTAGCGAACCACCCCCATCGATTAACAATACTCGGCCTACGCCGTTCTCCTTGATCAGCTCCCGGATCAGGCCATTGGCTTCGAAACACTTGATGGTGCTGATGGTGCCGCCGAAGGAGTTCCGGCCGCCGAAGCTGCTGAACATGGGTTCGACGACATCGACGAGATCGGAATAGGTATCGCAAAGTTCTGAGGTATTGTATTCCATGGTTTTTTTACCGAGTTGGATACAGGTGGGACAAGTATAAGGAGCCTCCCTCTCTTTGGAAAGCAAATCGAGGCAGTGAACTTCGTTACTGTTCCCTGCTTCATAGTTTTAGGCTGGAGAGTAGGTATCGAGGGCGGACCAGCCACTGGGCAGCTGGTCCGTGAGGTGGGTCAGAGGATGTAGCGGCTCAGATCCTCATCCTCGATCAGGGCTCCGAGGTGTTGGTTGACGAGGTCGGCGTCGATGACATGGGTCTGTCCCGCGTGGTCAGCGGCCTCGAACGAGATGTCTTCCATCAGCTTTTCCATCACGGTATGCAGACGGCGGGCGCCGATGTTCTCGGTCCGCTCGTTGACCTGCCAGGCCGCCTCGGCAATGCGCCGGATCCCCTCGGGGGTAAACTCGATGGTTACCGACTCGGTGGCCATCAGGGCTCGATACTGTTCGGTCAGTGAGGCGTTCGGCTCGGTCAGGATCCGCTCAAAGTCATCGGTGCTGAGGGCGCCGAGCTCGACACGGATCGGCAGGCGACCCTGCAGTTCCGGGATCAGATCCGACGGCTTGGCGATCTGAAAGGCGCCAGATGCAATGAACAGGATATGGTCAGTGCGTACCATGCCATGTTTGGTGTTGACGGTGCACCCTTCGACCAGAGGCAGCAGGTCACGCTGCACCCCTTCGCGCGACACATCCGGGCCACTCGATTCACCCCGCTTGCAGATCTTGTCGATCTCGTCGATGAAGACGATGCCCTGGTTCTCGACGGCGGTGATCACCTGCTCCTTGAGCTCCTCCGGATTGACCAGACGGGCAGCCTCCTCTTCGACCAACTGCTTGAGAGCCTCCTTGACCTTCAGCTTGCGCTTCTTGGTCTGGCTCTGGCCCATGTTCTGGAACAGGCTCTGCAGTTGATTGGTCATCTCCTCCATGCCGGGCGGGGCCATGATCTCGACGCCGACTTGCGGTGCCGCCAGCTCCAGCTCGATCTCCTTGTCATCGAGCTCCCCTTCGCGCAGCTTCTTGCGGAAGATCTGGCGGGTGTGGCTGTCCGGCTTCTCATTCTGACCCCAGCCTTCGCGCGGGGCGGGCAGCAGCGCATCGAGGATGCGCTCTTCGGCGGCCTCTTCGGCGCGGAAACGGTTCTTCTCGATCTGTTGCTCGCGCACCATCTTCATCGCCATATCGGTCAGATCGCGGATGATGGAGTCCACCTCCTTGCCGACGTAACCCACCTCGGTGAACTTGGTGGCTTCGACCTTGATGAAGGGGGCGTTGGCCAGCTTGGCCAGACGGCGGGCGATCTCGGTCTTACCCACCCCGGTGGGGCCAATCATCAGGATATTTTTCGGTGAGACTTCCTGGCGCAGACCAGGCTCGAGTTGCATGCGGCGCCAGCGATTGCGCAGCGCAATGGCGACGGCACGCTTGGCAGCGGCCTGGCCAATGATGTGGCGATCCAGCTCGTGGACTATCTCTCTGGGGGTCATCTCGGACATGAGGTCTTCCTCGTGACGGGTCGTTGCGGCGACCCGTAGAAATTAGGCGGTCGGGTAATCCAGCACTTCGATGGTCTGGAAACTGTTGGTGAAGACGCAGATGTCTCCGGCAATGGTCAGTGCCTTCTGGACGATGGCTTCGGCGCCGAGCTCGGTATTCTCCAGCAGCGCGCGGGCGGCGGCCTGGGCATAGCTGCCACCGGAGCCCATGGCGATCAGATCCTGTTCGGGCTGCACCACATCGCCGTTGCCGGTGATGATGAAGGACTTGCTGGCATCGGCGACGGCCAGCATAGCCTCGAGTTTGCGCAGCGCCCGATCGGAGCGCCACTCCTTGGCTAGCGCGACGGCGGCGCGCTCCAGGTTGCCCTGGTGGGCCTGCAGCTTGGCTTCAAAACGCTCCAGCAGGGTGAAGGCATCGGCGGTACCACCGGCAAATCCGGCGAGCACCTTGCCGTTGTAGAGGCGGTGAACCTTGCGGGCGTTGCCCTTCATCACGGTATTACCCAGAGAGACCTGGCCGTCGCCACCGATCACCACCTGGCCGTTCCGACGCACGGATACGATTGTAGTCACTTGATACCTCGCTTGAGCTTAGGATGCACACCGGCGGTGGCATGCTGGGGTCTACTACCAGAGATGGGGCCTGGG
>JAYRLO010000234.1:0-4838 GCA_041905215.1 Aeromonadaceae bacterium | reverse complement strand
CGAGCGGCAAGAAGCTGCTTGGCGCCATCCTGGTGGGGGATAACAGCGAATATGACACCCTGCTGCAGTACTACCTCAACGGCGTCGAGCTGGGCGAGCAGCCGCTGGCGTTGATCATGGGCGAACCAAGCAGTGCCGCTGTGCAACTTACACTGCCGGATACCGCCACCATCTGCTCCTGCCACAACGTCACCAAGGGCGACATAGTGGCGGCGGTCAAGGCCGGCAACCACACGCTGGCGGACGTCAAGAGCTGCACCAAGGCTGGCACCGGCTGTGGTGGCTGCTCAAATCTGGTCAAACAGGTGGTGGATCAAACCCTGCTGGAGTTGGGCATGGAGGCGAACAACCATGTCTGTGAACATGTTGCCTATACCCGTCAGGAGCTGTTTCATCTGATCCGTGTCGGCGAGCTCAAGAGCTTCAGCGCCGTGATGGAGAAGCACGGCAAGGGGCTTGGCTGTGACATCTGCAAGCCGCTGGTTGGCTCGATCCTGGCCTCTCTGTGGAACGAGCATGTGCTCGAGAAACCGCACCGGCCACTGCAGGACACCAACGATGCCTTCCTCGGCAACTTGCAAAAAGATGGCACCTACTCGGTGGTGCCGCGCATTCCCGGTGGCGAGATCACCCCGGATGGCCTCATCGCCATCGGCGCCATCGGCAAGAAGTACAACCTCTATACCAAGATCACCGGTGGCCAACGCATCGATCTGTTCGGCGCCCGCGTCGACCAACTGCCGGCCATCTGGCAGGAGCTGATCGATGCCGGCTTTGAAACCGGACAGGCCTACGGCAAGTCGGTGCGCACCGTCAAATCCTGTGTCGGTTCGACCTGGTGCCGCTACGGCGTCAAGGATTCGATCGGCATGGCGATCTTCATCGAGAACCGCTACAAGGGGCTGCGGGCACCGCACAAGCTGAAGTTCGCCGTCTCCGGCTGCACCCGCGAGTGCGCCGAGGCGCAGAGCAAGGATATCGGCGTCATCGCCACCGAGAAGGGGTGGAACCTCTATGTCTGCGGCAATGGCGGCATGCGCCCGCGCCACGCCGATCTGTTTGCCACCGATCTCTCCGATGAGCAGTTACTGCGCTATATCGACCGCCTGCTGATGTTCTATATCCGTACCGGCGATCGGCTGCAGCGTACCTCGGTGTGGATGGAGAACATGCAGGGCGGTCTCGACTATCTCAAATCGGTGATCCTGGACGACAAGCTGGGGATTGGCGCTGAGCTGGAGGCGCAGATGGCCTATCAGTTGGACACCTTCCAGTGTGAATGGAAGGCGACGCTCGCGGATCCGGAGAAGCTCCAGCGCTTCAAGCCATTCCTCAACAGCGATGAGGCCTATATGCCGCCGCGCAAGGTGGAGCGTGGCCAGGCTTTCCCCGCACAGGAGCAGGAAATCATCTACATCAAGGAGCTGGTATGAACTGGGTCAAAGTGTGTGCGTTGACGGATTTAACGCCCGATGTCGGCGCGGCCGCGCGGATAGGGGAAGAGCAGGTCGCCCTGTTTTACCTGCCGGCAGTGAGCCCTGAGGTCTATGCCCTCGACAATTGGGATCCGCTGGGCGAGGCCTTCGTGATCTCCCGTGGCATTGTCGGCGATCAGGGAGGAGTGCCCTGTGTTGCCTCGCCGTTGTACAAGCATCACTACCAGTTGGCCGATGGCAGCTGCTTAGAAGAGGAGACCGCGGCCCTGCGGGTCTGGCCGGTGCGGGTCGAAGCGGGTGATGTCTATATCCAGTCACGGGGCGGCTAACCGCCGCAAGGAGCAGGCCATGAGTTGTGGAGTGCAGGGCGCCCTGCCTCTGGCAGAGGCCCAACAGCAGCTGGCGGCGATGTTGACCTGCTGCGTGGGGCGCGAAACGGTGCCGCTGGTACAGGCGCAGGGCCGGGTGCTGGCCGAGGTGGTGGCTGCCCGTTATCCATCGCCGCGGTTTGACAACTCGGCGATGGATGGTTTTGCGCTGCAGGCGGCCGATCTGGGTGCCTCCGGCCCCTTGCCGGTAGCCGGTACTGCGCTGGCGGGTCATCCGTTTGCCGGCGCGTGGCCGCCGGGCAGCGTGGTGCGCATCATGACCGGTGCGCCGGTGCCGCAGGGCACGGCCGCCGTCGTCATGCAGGAGCAGACCGCAACCGTGGCCCAGGGGGAGTCTGCCGCGATTGTCCTGCGTGCTGCGGTCAAACAGGGGCAAAACATTCGCCGCTGTGGTGAGGATATCGCCGCCGGCGAACCGGTGCTGGCCGCCGGGGTGCGACTCGGGGCGCGCAATCTGCCACTGCTGGCGGCAGTCGGCGTCAGTGAGGTGGTGGTGTATCGACCGCTGCGGGTGGCCTGTTTTAGCAGCGGTGACGAATTGCGTGACGTCGCGGCGGCGCTGCTGCCGGGCCAGCTGGTGGACAGCAACCGCTATGCACTGCGGGCTGCGCTGCACAAGCTTGGCTGCGAGGTGCTGGATCTGGGCATCATCCCCGATGATCCGGCGGCGCTGCGGGCCGCCTTTTTACAGGCCGATGCCGAGGCCGATGTGCTGATCACCTCGGGTGGTGTGTCGGTCGGTGAGGCCGACTACACCAAGCAGATCCTGGCCGAGCTGGGTGAGGTGGCGTTCTGGAAGGTGGCGATAAAACCGGGCAAGCCGTTTGCCTGTGGCCGTCTGATCCGAGCCCGAAATGTCCGTTGGTTCTTTTGACAGCCGGGCAAACAGGTCAAGGCGCTGGTCACCTTCTTGCTGCTTGTGCAACCGGCGCTGGAGCGGTTGATGGGGGCGCAATCAGCACCGGCACTGCCGCTGCGCGCCACGACGCTGGAGCCGCTGCGCCTGAGCGCCGGACGCATCGATTTTCAGCGTGGTCTGGCATCGGTCAACGCCGAGGGGGAGCTGGAGGTGGCGCTGGCGGGTGAACAGGGGTCGGGGATGTTCCGCGCGCTGGCCCAGGCCAACTGCCTGATCTGTTTGGATGATCAGGCCTATCCCGGTCAAACCCGACTGGCGGCGGGGAGCCGGGTCGAGATCCTGCTGTTTGATGAGGTGATGGCATGAATCACGATGTTTGCTTAAGCGATGCCGAGTTGTTGCGCTATCACCGCCAGATCAACCTCACGGGGTGGGATCTGGCGGGACAGGAGCGTCTGAAGGCCGCCCATGTGCTGATCATCGGCCTCGGCGGATTAGGGTGTGCGGCCAGTCAATACTTGGCCACGAGCGGCGTGGGGCGGCTGACGCTGCTCGACGGCGATCGGGTCGAGATCAGCAATCTGGCCCGCCAGGTGCTGCACGGCGAAGCCAGCCTGGGCCAGTACAAGGTGGTCTCGGCAGCCGGTCGCCTGGCCGAGTTGAACCCCCATATCCAAGTTCAGCCGCTGGCCGAGTTCGCCGATGAGTTGACCCTGCCGGCGCTGTTATACGATGTCGATCTGGTGCTCGATTGCAGTGATAACCGGGCCAGTCGCGAGATGATCAGCCTGTGCTGTCGTGCTGCCAGGGTACCGCTGGTTTCGGCGGCGGTGATCCGTTTCGAAGGCCAGGTGGTGAGCTTTGGCTGGCAGCCCGATGAGCCCTGCTACCGCTGCCTGAGTCGGCGCTTTGCCGAGCCCGATGGCAGCTGTGTCACCAATGGTGTCGTCGGGCCCCTGGTGGGCATGGTCGGCTCTGTGCAGGCGCTGCAGGCGGTGAAATGGCTCAGCGGTGCGGCTGCGGTACCCAGTGGCCAACTGCTGCTGATCGATGGTCGTAGCCTGGAGTTCATGACGGTGGCGCTGCAGCCCGATACCCAGTGCCGCGTCTGCGGGCAACGTCATCGGCTCAGTGGCTGATCACCATGGCGGCGTTGGCGCAGATCAGCGAGCTGCGAACCGACAGACAACTGAAACAATAAACCCGAGCCCGCCAGCCTAACGTCTTAGCACCAGGGTTGGCCGGCCGAGCCGGGAAACCGGCGAGGGTGGTGCGGGAAACCAAGCCGCCTCCCGACTTTGGAAAGGTGTTTATGGCTTCATTACTATCTCGGCCGGTAGCACAGCTACCGGCGCTGGTGGATGGCTTTGCGCGGCACTTTTATTACCTGCGCCTGTCATTGACCGATGTCTGCAACTTCCGTTGCAGCTACTGTCTGCCGTCGGGGTACCGCCCCGATGGCCGCCGTGATTTTCTCTCCCGCGACGAGTTGCGTCGCGTGGCCCGTGCCTTTGTCGCTGCCGGTACCACCAAGATCCGCCTGACCGGTGGGGAACCGTCGATGCGGAGTGACCTGACGGCGATCATCGCCGATCTCAAGGCGCTGGAGGGCTTGCAAAAACTGGTGCTGACCACCAACGGCTACCGGCTGCAGCAGAAGGCGCAGGAGTGGCGCGCCGCCGGGCTCGATGCGCTCAATCTGAGCGTCGACAGCCTGGATCCGCGCCAGTTTGCGCTGATCACCGGCCAAGACCGCCTCAAGGAGATCATGGCTGGACTTGAGGCCGCCTGGGATGCCGGATTCGGTCAAATCAAGATCAATACCGTGCTGCTCAAGGGGCTCAATGCCCATGAGCTGGGGCAATTCCTGCGCTGGGTGCAGCAGATGCCGGTGCAACTGCGCTTTATTGAGCTGATGCAGACCGGGGAGCAGGATGGCTATTTTGCCCGTCACCACCTGCGCGGCGAGACGCTGCGCCAGCAATTGCTGGCTGAAGGTTGGCAGCTCAAGCCTCGGCAAGCGGATGCCGGGCCGGCGCTGGTCTACCAGCACCCGGATTACCGGGGCGAGGTGGGGCTGATCCTGCCCTATGCCGACGGCTTTTGCCAAAGTTGCAACCGGCTGCGCGTCTCGGCGCTGGGCCAGCTGCACCT
>JAYRLO010000233.1:0-4853 GCA_041905215.1 Aeromonadaceae bacterium | reverse complement strand
CACGGATCCGTGGCGGCCTTGGGTTGCCCGGTCATCAAAGACCGGGCTAGTTGTTTGAGCAGTGACGTTTCGTTCATCAGCGGCCGTCCATTATTCGCTATCGGTCTGGTATTTCAGCACGAAGGAGATGACAAAGGCGGCACCGAAGGCAATCACCAGGCCAATCAGATAGCTCACCACCGAGTTGGCTTGCACGATGGCGATCCCCGGAATACCGGTCAAACCGACGGCGGTCATGCCGACATGATTAGCCACCACCCAGGCGCCACCCAGGGCACCACCGGCCAGCGCGGCCAGGAAGGGCTTCATGAAGCGCAGGTTGATACCGAAGATGGCGGCTTCGGTGATCCCCAGCAGGGCCGACAGGGCGGAGGGAACCGCGATGGCCTTGATCTTGACATCCCGGGTCTTGAAGTAGACCGCCAGACAGGCACCGCCCTGAGCCACGTTGGCCATGGACCAGATGGGCAGCAGGAAGTTGACGCCAATCTTCGGATTACCCAGCAGACCGGCCTCGATGGCATGGAAGCTGTGGTGAATACCTGTGATGACGATGGCGGAGTAGGTGCCACCGAACAGCAGACCGGCCAGCCAGCCGGCTTGATCGATCAAGGTGCTCAGGACGAAGGAGATGCCATCACCCAGGGCGCGACCGGCCGGGCCGATGAACAGCAGGGCGACGAAGCCGGTGATGATCACGGTCAGGAACGGGGTCAGGATCAGATCCAGCGCATCGGGGATCACCTTGCGCAGCCGTTTTTCCAGCAGACTCATGAACCAGACGGCCAGCAGTACCGGGAATACGGTGCCCTGATAGCCGATCATCGCCACATCCAGACCGAAGAAGTCCATGGTCTTGAAGCCACCGGCCACGCCCCAGGCATTGGTCAGCGCCGGATGGGTCAGGATGCCGCCCAGAGTCGCCCCCAGATAGGGGTTACCACCGAACTCGCGGGCTGCGGTAAAGCCGATCAGGATCGGCAGTATGATGAAGGCGGCGGAGCTGAACATGTCCAGCATGATGAAGATGGCGCTGTCCGGATCGGCCCAGCCGTAGGTGCGCACCATGCCCAGCAGCCCCATCAGCAGACCCGAGGCGACGATGGCCGGGATGATGGGGACGAAGATGTTGGAGAGCAGACGAGCGACCCGTTGCAGCGGATTGAGCTTCTGGGCGGCCAGATTGGTCAGTTCGGCCTTGCTGGCCTCGTTGATGCCGGCGACCTTACTGAATTCGGCAAACACCTTGTTGACGACGCCGGTGCCGAAGATGATCTGGATTTGGCCAGCGTTGCTGAAGCAACCCTTGACCCCGTCGAGCTTGTCGATGGCGCTCTTGTTGAGCTTGCTGTCATCGACCAGAACCAGCCGCAAGCGGGTAGCGCAGTGAGCGGCGCTGGCGATGTTCTCTTTGCCGCCGAGCAGGGGGAGCAGAGCGGTGGCTGTGGTGTGGTAATTCATAGCGAACCTCGAGTGTGGAGCCGACCTGGTGCCGGCTGCACGATTGATCTCATGTTTCATAGTCAAGCAGCCCCGCCCGGGGGCTGCCTGATTTCCGGGGAAAGATTAGAACCAAGTCTCCATCTGCACGCCGAAGTTCCATTGGCCACCGGCGGCGAAGCCGGTCTTGCCAAAGGAGTCATCGGTGGCGTAGGCGTCCAGCTTGTCATCCCAGTCCATATAGGTGGCAAACACGCGCAGCTCTGGGCGGCTGAAGAAGTTGCCAATATCGCCGGCCTTCAGGGTGGGGGCAAAGGTCAGCTTGTAGAAGCCACCATCAACCGCTTGGCGCGAGTTGTAGCCCTGCGGATCCAGATCCATGTACTGATAACTGCCCTCATAGGCCAGCGCGAAGTTTTGGTTGATGGCCTGGACCAGACGGGCGTTGACCGTGGCCCAGCGGTAGTCATCTTCCTTCACGTAGCGATCCTGGCTGCGTTGCGCCATCAGCACCGGGGCTAGGCTCCAGTTGCTACCCAGTGCCGTGGTGCCATAGGTGGCAAAGCGGACGGTCTGGGCATCCTCGGAGAGGTTGCTGACTGAGCCCAGCCCCTTGACCTCGGCACCGAGCCCTTGGCCATACAGGAGCGCTGTTTTGGAGCTGCCGTCGCGGAGCCCGTAGAAGCTCTCACCGTGGTAGGCGAGCATGGTGTGGAAGCCGGTATCGGCCGCCGCCAGGGTTCCTTGGGTGCCGCTGTTGCTGCGCGCCTCGTTGTCCTTGGCCTTGAGGCCGCTGACCATCCACTGCATCTTACCGAAATAGTTGTTGGCGGTCAGGATGTAGTTCTGGATATCGCCGTTGACATCATCGATGGCGCCATAGCTGCGACCGTAGAGCGAGATGTTGCTCTTGGCGTTGTCGCTCCACTGCAGGTCGTAGACACCAGCCCCGGTCCCGGCCAGGAAGATGATATCGGAATCGAGCCAGTGGATGTCGAAGTTGTCCCGATCGAATCGCTTACCGGCCCACCAGGTGGCCTGCTTCAAGGCGCCACCGAAGCTGGGCAGTGAGCCGAGCTCGGCAAACACTTGGCGCACGTTCAGGGTGCTGCTGGAGCCCGTCCAGTCGTTGTAGCTGCGTTGGCCGTCGGCTAGCATCACCTTGAAGCGGGTGGTGGCACCGTTATCCAGGGTACTCTTCTTTTCCAGATTCAACTCGACATAGCTATCCGGCTCATTGCCCAGACGGCCGACCGCACCACCGGTTTCTCCGGCCGGGGTCAGGTAGGGGCCGCCTTCGGTGCCGGTGCCCTCGTCGCCGATCAGCAGACCGGAGCGGGCATAGCCGTGAAACTCCACGCCGCTGCCCGCCAGGGTCTTGGTGGTCAGATCGTCGGTGCGCTTGGCGATCTGCGCGGTGGCCTCCTCGCTCTTGGCGGTTCGCGCTTCCAGTTGTTGGGCTTGCTGCTCTGCGGCGGTGGCCTTGGCTTCGGCCGTTTGGGCGCGTTGCTCGGCATCGGCTAGGCGCTGCTCCAGCGCTTGCAGTCGGGCTTCAACGGAACTGGCCGGTGCGGCCTGGGCCAGTTGGACTGTGGTGGCCAGGGCGATGGCCGTGGCGAGGTAGCTGATTCTCATCATGTGGGTATCTTCCTTTGATCGGGCACAGAGGTATTTTTTTGTCTTTATTTGCTAACTAGCTAAACCGGTTTTGCTGTTTAGTTATTTAGCGAAATCCAGGATGGTTTGCAAAAAAGATTGCTAACTCGATTTAGCCTTTGTGAGCTAGTTAGCATTCACCCGGTGCTGGGAAAATAAACGGATTTGATTGCTACCCATCGACCCAAGGCGTGGGGAGGCAAGGCGCAAACAATCCCTTTCGAGATATTGAGTGGTTGGTTGAGCAGAAGCTTTGCGGACGGGGTGGTAGATGGGGGATGGGTGTCAGTGACCATGCGAGGATGAGCCAAAAAAAAAGCCGGATACAGTTCCAAGACCCGTCAGTGAGCGAAGGCGAGATAGTCTATTGAGCCAACCGTTGGCGGCAAGGATGCCGCCATCGAGCCCCCATGGATGGGTTCACGGCGTGTTGGCGAATAAGAATGTCTCGCCCGAGCCTCTTTACTGAGAAGTAGTGGAGATAAGACCCGGCTGGAGAGGTGCCACCAAACCCGAGGGCGGTGGCGTTACACAGGACGCGTCCTCAAAGAGAGTTGCTTTCCATTCACGACTCTGCGTGCAAAAAATCACGCAACTGCGCATGGGTGGGCAGTGCTGTCATGGCTCCCTTGGCCGTGGTGGCCAGGGCGCCACAGCCCTGGGCCTGGGCGATGATGGCGCGGAGCTCATCCCAGGCGGGGAGTTGGTCGTAATGTGCCAGACCGGCAAGCAGGCCCGCGACGAAGGCGTCACCAGCCCCCGTGGTATCCAGGGGTTGGATACGGCGGGCGGGAATATGATGCAGTTGCTGACGGTCGTGGACCACGACCCCCTCAGCTCCCAAGGTGACCAGTAACAGGCGGATCGGGTAGCGGTTCATCAGCTGGCTCATGGCCTGCTCGATGGGTTGTGTGCCACACAGCTCATCGAGCTCCTCTTGGGAGAGTTTCACCACATCGGCCAATTCAAGAGCCTGCTCCAGGCAACGACGCAACTCCTCGGGATCCCGCCAAAATTCCTCACGGATATTCGGATCGAAGCTGACAAACCCACCCGCCGCGTGAATGGCCTGCATGGCGCCGAATGCCGTGCTGCGGCTGGGCTCCTGAGCCAGGGCGATCGAGCATAGATGCAGCCACTGTCCTGCCCGAAAGCGTGGCAACTCGGTGGCTTGCAAGAAGAGATCGGCACTGGGCTTGACCAGGAAGGTGAAGCTGCGCTCGCCCGCCTCGTCCAGATCGACCAGCACCGTGGAGGTTCTGTGCTCGTCATCCAGGTGCATGGCACCGATATCGACCCCCTCGCGTTGCAAGACCTGTTGCAAGAAACGGCCGAGCGGATCGGCACCGACGCGGCCGATAAAACCACTGTCGCCAGCCAGCCGGGCTACGCCGACTGCCACGTTGGCCGGGGCACCACCCGGGCACTTGAGATATCGTTCGTTGCCATCCGGCACCAGGTCGACGACCGCATCGCCGAGCACCCAGACTCGATTTGTCATAAGCCACCTCGCAATAGGAATGGCTAATAACGTAGCTAAACCGTGTTAGCTATTCAAGCTCTCCTCGGTCACAGAGAGCGTTTTGTGATTCATCTGGCAGTTTCGTGGGGCCGTCAGTGAGTCGGAGGCAGCAATCCAGCCTTTGCATTACGCTCAAGTGAACCCCTGTTGTGCGGAGAGTGTCATGATCAGAAACGTCACCCGTGAGGATGCGGCCGCCATCTGTGCCATTTACAACCACTATGTTGAGCAGAGC
>JAYRLO010000232.1:0-4885 GCA_041905215.1 Aeromonadaceae bacterium | reverse complement strand
GAGAGTAACCAGGCCA
Source organism: Aeromonadaceae bacterium (assembly GCA_041905215.1). Classification (GTDB taxonomy): domain Bacteria; phylum Pseudomonadota; class Gammaproteobacteria; order Enterobacterales; family Aeromonadaceae; genus Pseudaeromonas. The sequence continues at coordinate 4,869 of JAYRLO010000232.1, read as the reverse complement.
TAGCAGGCCAGACCGCAGTAGATCCCCCACACCAGAGGAATAAACCAAAGAGCCAGGGTCACGCCCGCCACAAGCAGCAGGATGCCGCGACAGAGAGTCCGGTGTCTGGGGGGAAGCCAGACACGGAACATATCCAACGAGGAGAGAATGAGCCCCATCAGCAGCAGATTGCTGGTCGTCAGCAACAGGCGGAAGTCATCCAGCCAGTAGGGGATGATGTCGAAGAGGATGGCGTATCCCTTCAATAGCCAGAAGGTCGCAACCAGACTCAAACAAAACAGAGCATAATAGGTGAATCGTCGTTCACGGATGAAGGCATACATCAGAAGGGCATAGAGACCGGCCAGAATAAAGGCGCCACTGACGACCCCCATCTGCAACTTGCCGACAGCCTGCTGGTTGGTATAAATACGGATGTCCTGCAACTCTACCGGAAATTGCAGAAACGAATTCGATTGTGCCCGCATATAGACGTCAAAACCGTCATCGGTTTCTAGCGTCAACGGCAGGGTAAAACTCTTGGATGGATAGGGTTTGGCCCCGGAGCCGCGCGCAACACCCGTGTTCCAGACCCGTAATAGCTGCCCGTTCTTGACGATAAATACATCCAGCACATTCAGCATTGAATGGCGGATATCCATCATGACCAACTGCATTTCGCCGGAACGATTGTGCAAGCCAACCCGAAACCAATAGGAGCGATTATCCAGACCAAATGCCGGATAGTCTCCAGAGGCTTGACGCCACCCGGGTAGATAAGCCACTTCCCATGGCCAGCGCAATTGCTGATCGGTCAGCAAATACTCCACATGCGAGCTGATATCGGCGTTGGTATGGCGATCCTTGACTTCAATGACATGGATAGCCCACGCCTGACTCACAGAAAGCAGGAATAAGATGAATGCGGTAAGAACTTTCACGGCGACCAGAATGCGTTGATGATTGATGAATGTTGTTAAATAACAGAGCTCAGGCTGATTCACAATAAAAAAGGGAGGCTAATGCCTCCCCATTTCAGCGTTTCCGCTTAGGCCAGCGCTGCCTTGGCTTTTTCAACCAGTGCAGTGAAGGTTACCTTATCGTGAACGGCGATATCCGCCAGGATCTTACGATCGATCTCGATAGAGGCCTTTTTCAGACCGTTGATGAAGCGGCTGTAAGACAGACCGTTCTGACGGGATGCAGCGTTGATACGTGCGATCCACAGTTGACGGAACTGACGCTTCTTCTGACGACGGTCACGATAAGCATATTGACCAGCCTTGGTTACCGCTTGTACCGCAACGCGGTAAACACGGGAACGGGCACCGTAGTAGCCCTTGGCGGCTTTCATTACTTTCTTGTGACGAGCGCGAGCGGTCACACCACGTTTAACTCTTGGCATTTGTCACTCCTCCCTTATGCGTACGGCAGCATGTTAACAACACGCAAGGTATCACTCTTGTGAACCATGCTCATTGCACGCAAGTGACGCTTACGCTTGGTGCTCTTCTTGGTCAGGATGTGACGCTTGTTGGCTTGCTTACGCTTAAAACCGTTAGCGGTTTTTTTGAAGCGCTTCCAAGCTCCCTTATTGTTTTTCAACTTTGGCATAAAAACTCCGCATTGTGTTTGCCAATTATATAAACAGGCGAATACAACCCCTCAGGCAGAAGCCCGAAGGGTCATAATTACTTGATGAGCCTGATTACTTCTTTTTCGGCGCCAGCATCATGACAGCTTGGCGACCTTCCACGCGCGGGAAGGACTCCACTACGGCCAACTCTTCCAGATCGTTTTTAACGCGCTCCAGAACATTCATGCCGAGGTCTTGATGCGCCATTTCACGACCGCGGAAGCGGAGCGTTACTTTGGCCTTGTCGCCATCTTCCAGAAAACGAATCAGGTTGCGCAGTTTTACCTGATAGTCGCCTTCATCAGTTCCAGGCCGGAATTTGATTTCCTTGATCTGGACCTGTTTTTGCTTCTTCTTCTGCTCTTTCTGAGACTTGCTCTTCTCATAGAGGAATTTACCGAAATCCATGATCCGGCAAACCGGAGGCTCAGCATTCGGACTGATTTCGACCAAATCCACGCCTGCTTTCAAGGCTCGATCCAAAGCTTCCTCGATAGTCACGACACCGATGGGTTCACCATCCAGACCTACGAGACGTACTTCTTTGCAACGGATCTCACCATTCATGCGGGTGCGGGGCGGTTGCTTGCCCGTTTTTTTAGCGCCGTTTATAGCCTATTCCTCCAGTTTCTTCTGACCACGAGACTCGATCTCTTGCTGCAAGGCGGCAATCAATGCATCTACCTTGAACTTTCCTAGATCGGTCCCCTTGCGTGTACGCACTGCAATTTCTCCGGCTTCAACTTCTTTATCGCCGCAGACAAGCATAAATGGTACCCGCTTTAAGGTGTGCTCGCGGATTTTAAAGCCAATCTTCTCATTTCTCAAGTCTGCTTTTGCTCGAATACCTGCTTGAGAGAGTTGTTTGACCACCTGTTTGGCATAATCTGCCTGATTATCGGTGATATTCATCACCACGGCCTGAACCGGTGAGAGCCATGTCGGGAAGAACCCCGCAAACTCTTCGGTCAAGATGCCGATAAAGCGTTCCAGCGACCCCAATATAGCACGGTGAATCATCACCGGCACATGGCGGTCATTGTCTTCACCTACATAGGTAGCGCCCAAACGACCCGGCATGGAGAAGTCGAGCTGGATAGTGCCACATTGCCATGCACGATCCAAACAATCATACAGAGTAAATTCGATCTTGGGTCCGTAGAAGGCCCCTTCCCCCGGTTGCAACTGGTAATCCAGGCCATTGGCCTTCAGTGCTTCAGCCAAAGCCAGCTCTGACTTGTCCCAGGTTTCATCACTACCGATGCGCTTCTCTGGTCGAGTTGACAGCTTGATATCGATCTTATCGAAACCAAACACCTTATAGGTATCAAAAACCATCTGAATACAGCTGGTGACCTCCTGCTGTATCTGTGCTTCGGTACAGAAAATATGTGCATCATCTTGCGTGAATGAACGCACGCGCATCAATCCATGCAGCGAACCGGAAGGCTCATTTCGATGGACTAGGCCAAACTCGGCCATGCGATACGGCAACTCACGATAAGACTTCAAACCCTGGTTAAAAATCTGAATATGACCAGGACAGTTCATCGGTTTTACCGCATAAGTGCGCTTTTCCGATTCGGTGGCAAAAATCGCATCATGGTATTTATCCCAGTGACCTGATTTTTCCCACATGGAAACATCCATGATCAGCGGAGCACGCACCTCTTCATAGTCGAACTTGCGCAGTTGGCCCCGCATGTAATTTTCGACTTCTTTATAGATAGTCCAGCCATCATGATGCCAAAACACCATGCCGGGAGCCTCTTCCTGCCAGTGGAACAGATCCAGCTGCTTACCAATCTTGCGATGATCGCGTTTGGCCGCCTCTTCCAGACGCTGCAGATAAGCCGCTAACTGCTTCTTATCAGCCCAGGCCGTACCGTAGATCCGTTGCAACATCTTGTTGTTTGAATCACCACGCCAGTAGGCACCGGAGATTTTCTGCAACTTGAAGTGGTGGCAAAACCGCATGTTGGGCACGTGAGGACCACGGCACATGTCGATGTACTCTTCGTGGTGATACAAGCCTGGCTTGTCATCCTTGGCAATATTTTCATCCAGGATGGCAATCTTGTAGCTCTCCCCGCGCTGGGCAAACACATCGCGAGCTTCTTGCCAGGTCACAGTTTTCTTGATGACGGCATAGTCTTTCTGCGCCAGCTCTAGCATCCGGGCTTCGAGAGTCACCAGATCCTCTTCGGTCAGAGGACGATCCAGATCCACATCGTAATAGAAGCCGTTGTCGATAACCGGACCAATCGCCATCCGGGTTTCTGGCCACAACTGCTTGATGGCATGACCCAACAAGTGCGCGCAGGAGTGACGGATGATCTCCAGACCATCCTCATCCTTGGCGGTGATGATAGACAGCGTAACGTCGTGCTCAATCAGCTCACAGGCATCGACCAGCTCACCATTGATGCGACCGGCGATACAGGCTTTGGCAAGGCCAGGCCCAATATCTGCGGCAACATCCATGACGGTGACGGCTCGGTCGAACTGACGTTGACTACCATCGGGAAGAGTAATAACAGGCATGATTCATTCCTTTGGACAGTGGTGACACCTACCAAGTGCCACATGTTTAGTGCATTGAATTCTTTATGAAGAGAATTGACCCAGGACGTCCGCTACAGTCGGACATACGAGACGCGAGTTTAAAGAAATGAACCGCCACAGGCAATCAATTCAGTCCCTTGGGCGTGTTATGAATCAATATTGATTCTGAGTCCGCAGATAGAGCCGTCCCATCTATACTTGGAATATCCATTCTGGCTTTCGAGGTGTGGCTATGTGGCATGGGATTGCAGAACAACTCTCCGCCGTGCTCGGAAAACGCTATGTCATCACCGAACACAAAGCACTGAGCGTTGACCCCAACGAACGCCGTCTCTTCATCAGTGATGGCCAGCATCCCCTCTTCATCAAGTTGGCGCCTCGCAATCAACTGGAACGGCTAAGTTGCTGCCAGCGCAATCTCACCGCGCTACGGCTCTATAACAAAGTGGTTTTCCCGGAGCCATTCTGCTGCGGCGTGGCAAGCGAATACTGCTTCATCGCCATGGAGTTTATCCCCCTTCAGGAGGGTGAATCACCACACTGGTTTTCACTCGGGGCTGCACTGGCCCGTTTGCATCGCTGTGATGCACAGGCCATGTATGGCTGGGATGAAGACAATTATCTGGGCGTCACAACTCAACCCAACCGCTGGCAAAAAAATTGGGCGACCTTCTTTGCCGAGCAACGTA
>JAYRLO010000231.1:0-4905 GCA_041905215.1 Aeromonadaceae bacterium | reverse complement strand
CCCAGCTTTTCCTCTTCAAAGGCCTGAGCAGGTGACTGACCAGTGGCTATCGCTCGCAACTGCCTGGCCATACTCTGATCACAGCCAAGAATGTGATAAACCAACCACTGAACCAGATACTCGACCAGATCAAAGATATGCGCACTGAGTACCAGCTCAGGGTTCTGCCTCATCGTCATCATTTCGTGAATAAATGCCTGATGCTCATCCCTATGATGAGTGAAATGTTGCGGATCTATGCTGGCCGCCACCATCAGGGACTCTTCTTCGCTGAAATGGATCTGGGTGTACTCTACGATGGCGTCGATCGACACATACAGCGCCTTCGACTCTATGGGCTCGCCGCTCATCGCCAAGGCACCCAAGCGGTTGATCAATGCAACCAACTGTTGATGTTGCTGATCCACCACAGGTTGGTGCGTTAAAAAGGCTTCGCTCCAGGTAAAAATAGGCGCCATGCCATGACTACTCCGTCATATTCAGTGCAGGATGGTAACGATGTACCGATTACCCTAATCCATAGATCCGGATGGTGCGGGTCGCCCGCGTTCGAACCAGATCAACCTGGGCGGATCGATATCTCGAAACCGTCGGTTGTCCACACCATTCTCGTATTTAGAATGCCATTTGATTCCACATTCACGAATTATGAAAGGAAAATCTCTCTATTGAGCCATGAGTGCAGATTTGGCCGAACTATCGGCAAGGGCGACGACCGCGCCCAGGAGTGGTGAAATAAATGGCAGAGGTAAGAGTACCAGGCCTACGGCTGCTACCGCAGGCCTGGATACGGAATCAATGATCGAGATAGAGATAGTGCATCCAGCTCGTCATGCGCAGCAAAACCTTACGCATGACAGACAGGTGAGCAAAATGGTCACTGTATATAGCAACCTGCGCCGAGATCCCGTCCGGCAAGTGATAGGCTTCAATTTCCGGTCCTAGCTCCAGTTCGGCCAACACCCCATTGCGGCCGTCGAAGCGGATACTCTGCATCGTGTTGCAGCCTGATATGCTCCCTCGGGGATAACAGGCAATACTTGTTTCACCCGAGCCGGGAAAACCTGCCCCGGGATACCATTAAAGACAACCTCAGCCTCATCCCCCACTTTGACTCGCAGCAGGGAATTCTGACGGAAAGAGGCCATGATGTTACGACTCTGTTTGGGAACGAAGAACATGGCCGGGCGCAGCGGCATGCTGTTAACGAAGCTACCAGGTCGCAATAAAACCTGAGTGACATAGCCATCCGTCAACGCCTTGACCTCGGTCTGTGCCAGATTGTATTTCGCCTCGCGCAGTTGAGCTTTCAAACTGACAATGGTGGCATTCTCACCAGCCACAATCGCATCCAACTGGCTTTGAATTTGCCGGGATTGGGCCTCTGCTGTGGCTAACTTCGCCTCTTGAGCCAGATACGTTTGTCTGGCATTGGTCGCCTCCTGCTCGGTAAAAGGGTTCACGGCCTTGCTAGACGCCCGCTGGTAACGCGCCAAATCCTTCTGGGCCCGATCCCGATCGGCTCGCATCTGATCGATAGTCGCCTTGCTTGCCGTCAACTGATCGCGCTGAGCCGCCACTGCGGCCTTGGCGTTGGCCAAATCAGCCTCCAGACGATCAACCCGCGCCTGGTAAACCGTCGAATCGATGCGAAACAGTACTTCACCCGCCTTGATTTCGGTATTTGGTGTGACGGGTACATCGGAGACAATCCCAGAAACCTGAGCCACCACAGGAATAGCCACCACGGCCTTCTGCGCCATGAAGGTATAGGGGTGGTTATAGTTCATGGTCAGGATCAGACCCGCCACGATGAATACACCCCCCAGGGCTGCCGTCGGCACAGTCCATTTATTGACCGGGATCTTGAAGAGCTTGAAGCAACCGTAGGCGAAAGCTACGTAGGTCAAAATAATCAGCAAATCCATGGTTTAAACTCCCTTGCCTTCTGATGACGCACCCTCTTGCGCAGGCCCTTGTTGTGCCGACTGTTGCGCCAACTGGTTCTCCAGCATCGCCAGACGCTGCTCCAATTGGGCAAGTTGAGCATGGTCCTGAGCCAACTGCGCCGGCTTCATCCCCCAGCCGCGATCCTCACGATACAAGGTGGCCCAGATCCATAAGAACGGCCAGATGGCATGCAGGGTAAACAGACTGACCCAGCCGGCCACATGGATCGCATCCTGATGGGGGTGGTTACGTTCGACGGCCATTTCATAGGGGATGTCGTGAATGACAATCACCCCATAGAAGATCACGAGCACCACGATGACCAAGATGGCCAAGGCAAAATAATCGAGAAACATATCAACACACTCCCTGTTGGCAATTGACTCCTCAACGATAGCCAAAAAGAGGTGACGCAGATAGGACAAGCCGCTCAATTAATCTCATCGACAAGCGAGTTCCCCTCAATAACTCGTCGAAACTCAAGTGAGGATGACTCCTCGATACCGGAGTCGTCAGACAGGCTTGGTCATAGTCAGATTTCGAGCACGAATTCAGAGCACAGCACTCTCATCAACAGCTGGAGGGCTCTCTCACTCTTGCATCACACCCATTTACCTGTCCCAAACGGAATAGTACCCTGCTTAACATGTGGATCGGGACGGCAGTGGCCGTCATGTCAAAAACTGAGGGCCATGGTTCGGCAATGAACATGCTACGCAACGCTCTACGCTGGCTCAAGGATGCGCACCTACGTCACCGCCGGGGAATGAAGTGGCTGCTGCTGCTGGCTACAGCCCTGCTGATGCTGGCCCTGCTACTGGTCGTTGTCGCCGATTATCTGGTTTCCGATATGCGTCACTACACCTTTGAAGATGCCAATCTGATTCCTTATAACAAGGTCGGAGTGATTCTGGGCACCTCAAAATACCTGATAGATGGCCGCCGCAATGAATACTTTCAGAACCGGATCGACGCCGCCGTTAGTCTATTTAATCATGGGAAGATCAGTTATTTCCTGGTTTCGGGGGATAACGCAACACGCAGCTACAACGAGCCGCGCGAGATGCGGCGTGAATTGATCCGTGCCGGGATACCCAGCGAACGGATCTACAGTGACTATGCCGGGTTCCGGACGCTGGACTCCATAGTCCGGGCCAACGCCGTCTTTGGCCAGCGCAACTACACCATCATTTCCCAGCAGTTCCACAATGAGCGAGCTCTCTATCTGGCTCATCATTTCGGCATCCAGGCCATTGGCTTCAATGCCCGTGATGTTGATGCCTATTCGGGACTCAAAACCCGGGTCCGCGAGTTAATGGCCCGCGTTCTCTGCCTGCTGGATGTCTATATCCTCGACAAACAGCCCAAGTTTCTCGGCGATCCCATCCTGATAGGCTGATCGACTGGCCTGGCCTGGCCTGACTAAACCACCAGAACTTGCGCGCCGGATCAGCCCAGCTCAACCACCTGATAACTGAGCTTTCCTCTCTGTTTGGCACCATACATGGCCCGATCCGCACTATCCAGGGCCAATTCATACCCCACAGAACGGCTGGACCAGAAGGCAATGCCAATACTCATGCCAATTCGCACCGCATGCCCCTCCAACGAGGTTAACTCGTCGCAACAAGCCAGCAAGCGCTCGGCCACTTGGATCACCGGCTGCTGATTGGGCGTCTGCGGGAGGTAAATAACAAACTCATCCCCGCCCATCCGGGCCAGCAGCGCGTTCGGCGGGGCGACCTCTCGTAACCAGCTGGCGACCCGCTGCAGTAACCGATCGCCGCTTGAATGGCCCCAGAGATCGTTCACTGCCTTAAAATCATCCAGATCGATGAATAGCAGTGCCTGTTCGCTATCCGCCTGAGCCATCTGCTGACAACTGACATCCAAGAATGCCTGCCGATTGTATAACCCCGTCAACGGATCAGTTTGCGCCTGCTGAGCCAGGCGCAACTTGAACTCCTTGCGTTGCGTGATATCGATATGGCTGCCCATGATCCGCAACGGATGACCATTCCAATCCCACTCAATGACCCGGCCGCGATCCCACAACCAGGTAATCTGCCCATCGGCGGCCACGGTTCGATACTCAGCCTCATAAAAAGGCAGTTTGCCGGCCAGGTGGTCATAGTAGTTGGCTAACGCCTGTTGCTTATCCTCCGGGTGTAACTTGGCCTGCCATAGTTCGAACGAGGGGGCCATCTGCCCGGCATGGAAATTTTGCAGATTAAATACCGTCAGCTCCCCCGTCGGGATCCAGCCTTGCCACAGACAAAGCCCGGTGCCATCCAAAGCCGCGTTCAATTTATCCTGCAGCTGGCAATTTTCCTGCTCCAGATGGACCAACCTGGCTCGCAGGTGGGCGACCTCATCCTCAAGAGTCCTAGAAACAGCCTCAGACTCGGTCATCCCAGAGCCGAGCTCACAGACAGGAACCATATCCGTTCTATCCTTCACCCACCGAATCAGTGGCTATCCAAATTAGCCAATGCAGCCCAGCGGTTCATACCGTTGGGCTCACCCCTCTATTAGAGCCACGCACGCCAAACAGGCCGAGTCTCACAGCCTGAAAGCACAAACGGCTCACACAATGAAAACGGTTTATCGCGTCTGCAACATACAAGCAACATGCCGATATAAAAATGGGCCAGAACCTCGATCTCGCGCGGATTTTCACCCGGATGGATCATGATGATTCAGCGCTGAGCTCGTTGGTCGCTATGGCAGCCCCTATATCGACATCGCCTTGCAGCATGGGCACTGTCCCCTCGTCCTGCTGGTCAGCTCATGACTATGAATGGGGCAACGGGGATAACCGACAAGCCAACCCGACGGCATCAGGGATGATGCCGTCGAGTCGCCCTGGAGGGAGCCACGGCCTGTCAGTGCCAGGTTGCCCCGGCATTCAGATCAATGTTTCGTGACGGGTCGCCGTTCTTCACCGTTCACCAG
>JAYRLO010000230.1:0-4917 GCA_041905215.1 Aeromonadaceae bacterium | reverse complement strand
CTCTTCGGCAACGAAATCGAGCATATCGGCGATCGATTGTTCATCCGTGTTGAAGCCAGGAATCAAGGCGACTCGCACAATCACCGGAAGTTCATACGCCTTCAGACGACGAAAGTTATCCATGACCCGCTTGGCCGATCCCGAGGTCCACTCCTTGAAACGAACGGCATCCACGTGTTTCAGATCCGCCAGCAACAGATCCAGATTGGGGAGTGAAGGCAGCAGATAATCCCATGGCACATGGAGGCAGCTCTCGACGGCGGTGTGGATCCCCTCTCGCCGCGCTGCCTGCAAAATGGCGGCCGAGAAATCAGGTTGCATGAATGGCTCGCCACCGGACAGAGTCACACCACCGCCACTGCGCTGATAGAAGGGCACATCACGCCGAAGCTGAGCCATCACATCCTCTACCGTCTGCAACTGCCCATAACAACGCAGAGCCGCCGATGGACATACGCCGCAGCTAGCCTGGATCGATGCCGGATCCAGCAAGGTACGAGAAATCAGCAGTTGGGCCGATTTGTCCTCACGTTGCAGCGCTGGCGAGACTCGAGTGCACAGATCGCACCCCTGCAGACACAGGCGAGCATCGAAGCTCAGATCCACCTCGGACTGACAGCCCTCCGGATTCTGGCACCAGCGGCACGACAGGCTACACCCCTTGAGAAATAGAACCGTGCGAATACCTGGTCCGTCATGGGTAGAGTAGCGTTGTAGGTTAAAGGTAATTCCCATCGAGCGGCCTCGTGACTGCAGGCCAACACGCATTGACCTATACCTATTGAAGATAGTTCTTTCTGTACCAGCTCATGAAAAATAGCGCTTTCGTTCGAAAGTTGAATTGATCTCAATCAATTTAAATCACCATTTGATTGGCTATAGTTTCGACAACCCGGATTCATCCACGGAGGCCTCATGGAGCTTTACCTCGATACGGCGGATCTTGCCGTTATCTCGCGTTTATCCCGTATCCTGCCCTTGGCTGGCATCACCACCAATCCCAGCATTGTTGCTGCCAGTGGACGTCCACTGCGTGAACTGCTCCCCGCTCTGCGTGATCTATTGGGCCCAAGTGCCACCTTGTTCGCACAAGTCTTGGCGACAGAAGCCCCGCTGATGGTCAAAGAAGCAGAACTCCTCAGAACATTGGAGGCGGCTCTGGTCGTCAAGGTTCCGGTGAACAAAGAAGGGATGGTCGCCATCAAGGAGCTCAAGCAGCGGGGAATTCCAACCCTGGGGACTGCCGTCTATAGCCCGTTGCAAGGTCTGCTCGGCGCCCTGGCTGGTGCCGACTATGTGGCGCCATATGTTAACCGCCTCGATGCTCAGGGTGGTGATGGAATCAAGGCGGTGATCGAGTTACAGCAGTTGTTGGAGTTACACGCCCCTCACGCCAAGGTGTTGGCTGCCAGCTTTAAAAACCCTCGCCAAGCACTCGACTGCTTACTCGCTGGTAGCCAGGCCATCACACTGCCTGTCGATGTCGCCGAGCAGATACTGGCCTCGCCCGCCGTCGATGCTGCCATCGACCGCTTCACCAGTGATTGGCAACAGACCTATGGTTCCCCATCACTGCTGGGCTAATTACCAGAAAAAAACGGAGCCTTGATGGCTCCGTTTTTTTACCCGGCATTTTTTACCCAGCAAGAGGGCTCATCCACATTTAGAGTCACCACAATTCAGACAGGTCATGCAGCCATCCTTCTGGATCACGGCCTTGGTGTGACACTTGTAGCAGAGAGTGGCATTCGGCGGAAAACTACCAACCTCATCTTCGCCAGGAACCTCGGCTGCCAACTCCGCCTGCTTTTGGGCAATAAACTCCTGCTGGTGCTCATCCAGCCCAGCACTCTTGAGCATGCCGATATCAACCAGGTGCTGCTCGATCACATTACCGATCTCGGCGATCAGAGAGGGCACGTACTTGCCCTTGTTCCAGTAGCCACCACGCGGATCAAAGACGGAGCGCAACTCCTCCACCAGGAAGGTGATATCCCCCCCTTTGCGGAAGACCGCCGAGATGATCCGAGTCAAGGCCACAATCCACTGATAGTGCTCCATGCTCTTGGAGTTAATGAAGATTTCGAATGGTCGCCGGATCTCGTGCTCGGTTCCCTCATTCAGCACCATGTCATTGATGGTGATAAACAGCGAATGCTCGGAGATATGCTCCGGCGTCTTCAGTTTATAGGTAGTCCCCATCAGCTTCTCCGGTCGCTGCACCGTCTCATGCATGTGAACAACACGAGCAGCATCCTGTTGATCCTGCTCTTCTTTGCTCTTCACCTTGTAACTAACAATCTTGCTTTGGATCTTCTTGACCATAATCGAGCCCACTAATTTGCTGAGGCTGGCGCGCAAGCGCCAAGCAGGATCAGAATTTGCCGTAATAGCCTTCTTTCAAGGCATCGTAGAGGTTAGCGGCCGTATGGGTTTCACCATCGTATTCAACCTCCTCATTGCCCCTGAGTTGCACCACAGAACCATCTTCTAACACAAACTCATACAGGGTATTTTCGAGATCCTTCTCTTTCACCAAGACACCTTGGAATGCCTCTGGATTGAAACGGAAGGTCGTGCACCCCTTGAGTCCTTGCTCATAGGCATACATGTAGATGTGTTTGAACTCCTCATAGGGAAAATCAGTCGGTACATTGGCTGTTTTCGAAATCGAGGAGTCAATCCAACGCTGCGCTGCGGCCTGAATGTCGACATGCTGGGTTGGATTAATATCATCGGCCGTAATGAAGTATTCCGGCAACGCTGACTCAGGATCCTGACTATAAGGCATGGCCTTAGCGTTGATGAGCTCACGGTACGCCAACAGTTCGAAGCTGTAGACATCCACGCTCTCTTTGGTTTTCTTACCCGTCTTGATGACATTCCGCACATAGTGGTGAGCAAAACTCGGCTCGATACCATTGCTCGCATTATTGGCCAACGACAACGAGATGGTACCTGTCGGCGCGATCGAACTGTGATGAGTGAAACGTCCACCAAACGCGGCCAACTCGGCAACCAGCTCAGGCTCTACTTCCGCTACCTGCTGCATATAACGGCTGTACTTGGCATGCAGAATACGGCCCGGAAGCTTGTCACCAATGCGGATCCCATCGGCTGCCATCTCCGGACGCTTACGCATCAGTTCAGCGGTGACCTCAAACTCCTGCAACATGATTGGCGCCGGCCCTTTCTCCTTGGCCAACGCTAACGACTCCTTCCAGCCAGTCAAAGCCAGCTCCTGGGAGACCTGCTCGGTGAAAGCGACGGAGGATGGAGAACCGTACTTGATCCCCAGCATGGTCAGCGTCGACCCAAGCCCCAGAAAGCCCATGCCATGACGCCGTTTGCTCTCGATCTCCTGACGCTGTTTTTCCAATGGCAGTTGATTGATCTCAACCACATTATCCAGCATCCGGGTAAACAGACTGACCACCTTGCGGAAAGCACTCCAATCAAAATGAGCCTTCTCGGTAAAGGGTTCGCGAATAAACTTAGTCAGATTGATAGAGCCGAGCAGGCAAGCGCCATAGGGTGGCAGCGGTTGTTCACCACAAGGATTGGTGGCGCGGATATCTTCACAGAACCAGTTGTTGTTCATCTGATTGACCTTATCGATCAGAATGAAACCAGGTTCGGCATAATCATACGTGGAGGTCATGATGACATTCCACAGACGACGGGCTGGCAGAGTCTTATAGACTTTGCAAGCAACCAGTCCCTGCTCGTTGACCACGCCCCCCTCCTTGGTTGGCCAATCGGTCCATATCACATCAGAAGCCGTCAAATCGGCCTTATCCTGTTCGACTTCCTTCTTATTCAGCGGGAATAGTAACTGCCAGTCACGATCGGCTTTCACCGCCTCAATAAAGTCGCTGGTGATCAGTAGTGAGAGATTGAATTGTCGCAGGCGGCCATCTTCACGCTTGGCTTGGATAAATTCGATTACATCTGGATGGCGGATATCCATGGTGCCCATCTGCGCGCCTCGACGACCACCTGCCGATGAGACGGTGAAGCACATCTTGTCATAGATATCCATGAAGGAGAGTGGCCCGGAGGTATAAGCACCTGCGCCAGAGACAAAGGCACCACGCGGACGCAGAGTCGAGAAATCGTAGCCAATGCCACAGCCAGCCTTCAGGGTGAGTCCAGCCTCATGCACCTTATTGAGAATATCATCCATGGAGTCCTGGATAGTCCCTGATACCGTGCAATTGATGGTTGAAGTGGCTGGCTTGTGCTCGAAGGCTCCGGCGTTGGAGGTTATCCGCCCAGCGGGGATGGCGCCATTACGCAAAGCCCACAGAAATGGTTCGTACCAGGCATCAGCATCCTGTTCCTGCGCAGCCAGTGCTCTGGCAACTCGCTGATAGGTCTCATCAATCGTCTGATCGATTGGCGTTCCATCTTTACGCTTCAGGCGATACTTGGTATCCCAGATCTCCTGAGAGGTTTCCTGCAGAGGAATATGCGGTTCCAGCAAGCCCCCTTGCCCCAACTGCGTTATACCATCCACTTTTTGCATTGCCATTGGATCCTCCCGAATTGATAAGTGCCCCCAACAAACTGCCTGACTGTAACAGGTAGAAATAGCCAGGAATGTGAACTATTAGTCAGGTTGAAATTCTGATTACAAACACAAGATGATGAAATAAATGTAACATCAGACACAAGATGATGTGCCTACACATCATGGTATGCAACTAGAAAGGAACGGCATTCTAAGGAAGAAAGGTAACTTTGGCAGTCTATTTTCTGCCCGATCAATGTAATTGATTTATTTATAATGACTTTTTTATTCTGCTTCAGCCAATACATCGGCATAGGGGGCAGTCATCTTTGACTGCGCCCCTGCCACACCACCCGGCATGCGGGTCCGCACCGGGCGGTTCGAAAAGTTGAGGTTACGAGAGC
>JAYRLO010000229.1:0-4960 GCA_041905215.1 Aeromonadaceae bacterium | reverse complement strand
GAAGTGAAACGCTGTAGCGCCGATGGTAGTGTGGCATTCGCCATGCGAGAGTAGGACACTGCCAGGCACCCAATTTGACCGCAAGGTCAGTCAGCGAGAGTAGGAAACTAACTCGCAGGCATCCAATTAGCGCGAGATGACAAGTCATCTCAAGGCGCGACGAGAAAACGCGGAGCGGTAGTTCAGTTGGTTAGAATACCTGCCTGTCACGCAGGGGGTCGCGGGTTCGAGTCCCGTCCGTTCCGCCACTACATCCAAGCCCAGACTCACGTCTGGGCTTTTTTGTTTTTGAAGATTTTCGTATTCCTCGCTACTCCAGCGACCTAGGCAGTTTGAATTCGCTAAACAGTTTTAGGTCTATCAGGGGGGCGAGCGTGAGCAGGCGATACTTCATTTTTCCCCCATCAATCTCAAACTCGAGCTCTGTTTCAGCGGCGTCGATCGGTCTGCTTTCTGCTTGTTGGAGTATTCGGAAAATAGCCCACCGGCCTGACGCCTGGATGCTGCGAGGAGATTGCTCTTTAGCCGTCGGTACCAGTGTTAGCTTACTGCCTCCAGAACCTTCCTCACTGTTTGGCCAGATAAGCGCAATCTCGGCCTGTTGATCGTGGTGGAAGTCGATTAGTTGGCCATCAAGATTGAGTATGCTGCGCCGTTTGTTTGCTGAAAGTCGTATGGGTTGAATGGCAAAGGCGACCTCCAATTCTCCTTGGGCATTGAAAAATTGGCTGCGGATCTGGTGAACTTGTTCTGCCGATCGTTGCAGTGCTTGCCAGATCTGAGGGGCTGATTCGTCGTTTGCTTCATTACTGACATGTTTGGCGTGGTTTTCGAATTCAGGCGCCAAGGTGAGTAGCTCTTCTTGATAAAAGTGGTCAAAAACGCCATTGGGACCAAAAAAGTGTTCCATATCTGCCAACGTGACATCTTGATTGGCTCGAGGGTTGAATGGATACCGGTCGGCAATTCGTTGATCATATTCGGCCATAACCTCCTGCTGCCATCGCCGATTCAATACTTGCACTCCTCGTTGCAGGAGCTGGCTGTTTGCATTATTTGTCAGCTCTTCTATCCAATGATTGAGTGGTGTCGGAAGTGTTTGTGCGTGTAGACGGAGCTGGATTATGGGGTCACTGCTTGCTCGATTCTTCAGTGCTTGCCAAGCGGCGAAGCCCTGATCATCGACGGTAAGCAGTGGTCTCAGGTAGCGTTCCAGTTCGCCAAGTTCTCTCTGAAGTGTGCTGATTGTATTGTTTGTTTCCGAGCCTACTCCGGCAAATCGTACCAGTGGATACCAGGGGTATGATTCCTCTTTGGAAAATGGGCTTGGCATCTCAAACCCGAGTGGTTTATTCCGGTCATTCTGGATTGTGGCCTGAGTAATTCTGGGATCTGGCCAGTGGGATTGAAGCTTGTTCAGCCAGTGTGCCAATGGTTGGGATTGGTCATTGAGCAGGGCTAGCTGTACCAATATTTCTTCCGTGTTGGACGGCGCACTCCAGCTCAGATTTTCAAAGGCGCGTTTCCAGTATTCGGCGGCATCATGTTGATATATCTGATGAATCTTTCTCACCAATCCTTGGCGTTCCGCGGTGGTTATCTCGTCGGATATGCCGAGCACCCAATAGGCAAACGTGGCTTGTTCCATCAACTCAGATTCATGGGCTGATAGGTAATGGAGTCCGTTACTGGTGAACCACTCCGGTACTTGCTTTGCTTCGTCATCTGAGGCGGACAGCAGCTTGGTAAATGGCTCGCTTGGATCATCGACTAATGGAAGAGGGTTTGTCAGCACGGTTCTTGCCTGATCTCGAATTCCTTGGTAGATGCGTTGTGCCATGGGGAGCCGTCGTGATTCGCTCTGCGCCGTCAGGATCCCTGTGGCGTATGGCGCGTAGCGTTGGATGGCTTCTTGGTCACCCTGTTGTCTCGCTTGTTGCCAGTTGGTGTGGTGTAAGGCATACGCCAAGTGTTGATGCACTCTCCGACGCATTTCTGCACTGACGGCTGGTTTGCCTGGTTCGTTCAATAACTCATCGAGATGCTGGTCGATATAGGCCAGAGCCCATTCCGGATGGTGATTCTGGGGATCATCCAGAATCCGCATGACAGTTAACAGCGTCATTTGGTCATCGCTCCCGGCCTGGCTTTCAAGTAGACGATCGTGCAGTGCTCGCATCAGGCCGGGAAGCAGGGAGTTATACAGGCGGTCCAGGTAGTTGTTATCCATCGCCAGCTGTCGCGCCCGGCCTTGATACAGCCCCATGTCGGTCAGCCAATCGGGTAATACCCCCATAGATGTTGAGCCGGGTTGATCCTTGGGTTGCTGCTCCCAGAGTGCCAGCCGATCGAGCCCCAGAGCGCGTTCGACGGGTTGGACTAAGGGCGGGAAGCGACTTGAGCTGGTGAGCTGGTTGAGCAGTTGTTCGCCAGTTTGGCGGTTGATATGAAAATAGTGGTACCAGCCCGCTACGAGAGCCATGCCACAGAGCCCCATAGCCAGCAGTGCGGTTTGTCGCTGGCGCTGATGCTGCTGGCGATAAGGTGCCGCTATTGGAGTGCTTGTCACTTCCGGCAATATCCCCTCAGCGAATAATTCGTTCAGGCAAGCAGCCGTTGGGATTTCTTGAGCCGCAGCACCATCTTCACTAAGTAGTTGATAGCGTTGGTTCAGAGTTTGTTGCGGATGTGTGGCGAGGGAGGAATACACACCATGGCTGCCGAGAAAGAATCCCCGCATCTCTATGGGCTGGGTGAGTGGGATGGTGCTTGCTAGCCATTGTGACGTGATGGTCCCGAGTTGCTGGATCTGCTGCTGAAACTCAAACAGCGCCTCCCGTACCGCCAAATGGGAGGTTTGCATCAGCAACTGAGGCTGATCACCGATGAGTTGCCGATGCCATTGTTGCCAGAACTCCGAGAGTTCTTGTTGCCATTCGGCGGGCGTCCGTTGGCTGAAATGGGTTCCCAGTAAGGTTTCTGCTCCATGAGCTCCCAATAGCCGTTGCCATGCATGGTATCCCGCAATGCTTTCCAGGTGCGTCGCACATACATACAGCCTGGTGTGAGTCTGTAACTGGAGTGAGATTTCGTGCAGAGTCCTTAATACCTGCTTCCTTAGCTGTTGTTGTTCTGTCGGGTCGGCATGCGCAAACCAGGAGAGATCCAGCAGCAGGAGGATGCCATGCACTGGATGTTTGGGTCTGAACCGTCGTAATTCCTCACAGAGGCTTTGCCAGTGCCCATTGGTGATGCCATCGGCTTTGCGATTGGCGCCTGGCTTCCAGGGGCGAACTGCGTTGTCCCTGTGCTCGATGATGAGCGCCTGCTCGGCGATCCAAGCATGAAAAACGCGATCGGCATCTTCGGCGTGGTGAGGCAGAGCCGTCAACAGTGGTTCCAGAAATGGCTGCGTTGCAACACCATTTGGGTTGAGCAGCAGATACCAGGGTTGGCGGTGTGCCTTGCTCAACGGGCCGACCCACGCCAGATCTTCTTGCAGGCAATTAGTCATTGTCTCGGCCGCTGATGGCGTGGGCTGAACCGCTGCGCTGTGATTCAGTAGTCGCCGGGTCAGCGATTGCAGCACTCTGAAGTAACGTGGCATGGTCTCTTCTCTCCTGGTTGGGTCATGGCATCGGGCAGCGTTGACAGTCCTGGTCCAACCGACTTAGCAATTCGGGCTCCCAGTCGCTGAGGGTGATCTGCAGGGCCTGTTGGCGCAATGTGGCGTAACAGAGGGCGGCAATGCCGATGTTTTGTCGCTGTTCCAGCTGGCGTGCCAGTTGGTATTGCAGTTGGAAGCGCTCCTTAAAGGGGCGAATGGTGCGAAGGGCCGCATCTAGCTGGACGAGATCGATCTCCCCCTCTTCCTCGGGTGATGGTCCGTGGTTTGGGTACTTCGGTGACTGGGTTTCATCCGCCAGCCACATCGCGCTCTCATCGCTCAGAAATGGGGAACCATCTGCGAAGTGATACAGCCTCAGTTGTGGCAAGCGCTGCAGGAGCTGGTTTAGCTCTTGGCGAATCGCGGTAGCGACTGCGGTAAAACCTAACAAGTTAGCTAGCTGTGCGGACAGGGCATGACCATCGAACCAGTAGGGCATCAGGGTCGTGCTCTGTTCTATTCGCGGCCACACGGCATGACCTTCGAGCCGCAGTGCCGCCCGATAGTCGGCGACCCGATCCCGATCGGGTGGGGCCAACGTGGTGTGCAGTGGCGCACTCTGTTGCGGCAAGTCGCGGATATGACTCCAGATGGCATGTCGACGCAAGCGGTAGCCGAGTGGGTTGGCTGGCTCTTGCTGGCATAACTGATCGGCGATCTGGTGCAACGTCTGACGCCAGGCGCGTGGTGATGGATCCGCCTGGAGTTGGTGTGGCTCGTCCAGTCCATCAGGATGCGTTGGCGGCAAGTTGGGGCTTCTTGACGGGAGGGGGGCTCCCGGCATCGGTGAGGATGCGCTTGCACGAGTCTGTTGGACGGCCGAGTTGAGTCGTAGTGCAAGTTGTTGCAGCTCCGGTGGCGATGAGTGGTTCAATGCCTGTAGTTGCTCACTCTCGGCACAAAGTAATTGCCACGTTGTTTGATTCGACGTGGCAGGTAGTCGCTCACAGCACAGCACAAGGCGTTCGAGAGTTTGGCGCAGCAGACGCAGGTGGTGCTGATCTTGCGCCTCGAATGGAGCCAAAAATTGCCACCAGACTCTCAGCAGTTGGCAGGCAAGAAGGGCGGTAGCATCCAGAGTCGTGGGTAGCAGGGCTCGAATCAAGAGAGCGAGGAGGCGCAAATCCTTACTGCGATGCTCCAGGAGTTGTAGTGCCAATTCGCATACCTGATCCCGATCGACACTGGATTGTTGCAGGGTCCCCAACTTCCTGACCTGCTCCTCCAGATACTCCCAGCGGGGGTCGTTCCAGACAGTGTTGGCTCTTTGTATCTCTTCGGGGGGGAGTGGCA
>JAYRLO010000228.1:0-5026 GCA_041905215.1 Aeromonadaceae bacterium | reverse complement strand
GAAGCTATTCACCGGCTCAGTGGCCGCCAGCGCCAGCAGTTGGTGGCTCTCAACTGTGCCGCGATCCCCAAAGACTTGATGGAGAGCGAGATATTTGGCCATGTCAAAGGTGCTTATACTGGCGCCGTCAGTGAGCGGATTGGTGCCGCCGGGCGCGCTCATGGCGGAACTCTGTTCATGGATGAAGTCTGTGAGATGGAGCTGGAGCTGCAGAGCAAATTGTTGCGCTTCTTGCAGACCGGTTGTTTTCAGAAAGTTGGCTCCTCGGTAACCGAACAGGTCGATGTGCGTATTGTCTGTGCGACCAACCGCGACCCGCTGCTGGAGGTCGCCGCCGGGCGTTTTCGCGAGGATCTCTATTACCGGCTCCATGTGATTCCGCTGCACCTGCCACCCTTACGGGAGCGGGGCGATGATGTGTTGCGCATCGCCGAGGTCTTTTTACAGGATTTTTCACGCGAGGAGGGCAAACGTTTCGTGCGCTTCAGCGAGCCGGCGCGCCGGTCTTTGCTTGGTTATTCGTGGCCAGGCAACATCCGGCAACTGCAGAACGTCATTCGGCAGATTGTCGTGCTGCACGATGGCACCGACGTCATGCTCGACATGTTGCCGGATGCATTGCGACCCCCCCAGGACGGGCGGGGAGAGCTGTTAGTTGCGACGGCGGCCAGCAGCGAGGTTTCGCGGCCGATGGTGGATAAGAGCCCCGTTCGACCCTTGTCTGAGGTGGAGCGAACGGCTATCCTTCACGCCATCGAGGTTTGTCACGGTAACATTCCACAAGCTTCTCGCCTGCTGGAGGTGAGCCCCTCGACTCTGTATCGCAAGCTGCAGGGGTGGCAACAACAAGGGCTATTGTCCACACCAAATAAATAAGAGAGTCCTGTGAGCACGGGAGCGCGTCATGAACTGGATCGATCAAGAGATCCTCGGGCAGTTGAACCAGGATGTCGGCGATGAGTTATTGCCGCAACTGGTGACAATTTTTATCGAGGATGGTCAGAAAAATCTGACCGAATTAGACCAAGCGCTGGAACAGCGTGATGTTGAAAAACTACTGTTGCTGGCGCATACCATGAAGTCTGTTTGTGCCACCTACGGCGCGACCATCTGCCATGGCGATGCCCAATTGTTGGAGAAGGCCTGCCAGCAGCTCGATTGGCCGCAGATTTCCCAGCGCGTCGCCGTGTTGCACACCAGTGTGCAAGCCAGCAACCAGGCCTTGGCCGAGTTGCTTGCCGAGCCTCATCTGAACTGAGTCACCAAGGCCTCACGTGGGCGGTCACCGGTCACATTTTCTGTCTCGGTCATCAAGTGTTCGAGCGCCTGCAGCAGCTTGTCTCGGTCGTGGCGCCAGTAGCAGCCCTGCTCTGCCAGGTCGTTACGATAACAGGGCGTGTCGAGTGAGGGCGCATCGGCAGGGGCGATCACACTATCGATGGCGCGACCGGTTAAACGGTATATCCACGCCAGCTGTTCGGCCAGAGAAAGCTGACCGACCGGTCCCAGCTCCGGTTGCAAGTTAGCCAGAAAGACAAACCGAGCCTCACTGATCCGGATGGCGTGCGCCAGTTCGGGTACCAGCAAGGGTGGCAGCAAGCTGGTGAGAAAGCTGCCGGGGCCGAGCAGTATCAGATCGGCTGCCAACAGTGCCTCGACAGCCTCGGGTGTGGCCGTGACTGCGGGCTCGAGCCACAATCTGCTGGGTAACGCAGGCCAGGCATCAATCGACGTTTCGCCGAAAATGGCCGTTCCGCAGGGACTCAGCCCTAGCAGATCGGTCGGCTGCTCGGACATGGGTAATATCTGCGCCTGGACGCCGAGCATCTGGCGGATGAGCTCGATGGCGGCTAGTGGCCGTATGGTCATGTTATCCAACGCCAGCAGCATCAGGTTTCCCAGATTATGACCTGCTAGTTCACCATCCCCACTGAAACGATATTCAAACAGGCGACTGCCGGTGCTGGGCTCGGTGACCAGCTGGTTGATGCAGTTGCGCAGATCGCCCCAGGCGATGCAGCCCTGGCTTTGGCGCAAGCGTCCGGAAGAGCCGCCATTGTCACTGGTGGTGACGATCCCGGTCAGTCGCGAGCCAACCCCCTGTAGGGCGGAAAGCAGACGGCCCAAGCCATGGCCGCCACCCAGGGCAACAATTCGTTGATAAGCATGTAGTGGCGGTTTCATTCCAGATATTCACCAGAGTCGTAGGGCTCATCAGGCTTTAATCATATAATCCGGATGTCGTCAAATATAACCAGCCTTGGGTTATCGAACCTGGGAGTGTGGTATCAGGAGAGCCATGTGAGGGTCGCAACAGCCTTTTCCTTACACTCACAGAGTGAGCGCGCGGTCGAAGAGTTAATCACCACGCTAAATCAGACCGCCACCGCGCCGCCGCGCCTGGTGTTGGTCTATTTTACCGAACAGCATGCCGGTGAAACCCTACTGGTGCTGCTGCGCCAAGCCTTTCCAACCAGCCAGCTGATGGGCTGCAGCTCCTGTCAGGGCATCATGACGGAGGCGGGATATCACTCCGCCGAGGGGATGGCTTTGGCCTGTTGGGCTCTGTGGGATGAGTCAGGGGCTTATGGGACAGCGTTAGCGCCGTTGCGGGACGATATTGATGCCGCGGTGGACTCCTTGCTGGAGAGCGCGATCCAGCGCAGCAATCGTCCGGGCGAATTACCCTCGCTGGTCTGGCTGCATGCCAGCCCCGGGTGTGAAGAGCAGGTGATGGCGGCTATCGAACAACGGCTCGGTAATTCAGTTGCCATCGTCGGGGGGAGTGCGGCCCATAATCTGCGGGGGCAGAGTGGTCAGCTTCTTACCCAAGACGGCTGTCTGTCACAGGGCATCGCACTGACTCTGTTTTATCCCTCCTGTCGCTTGGCGACCCAGTTCCATTCAACCTACATGCCAGCTGGTCCCCGTGGCGTCGTGACGCGCGCCGAGTCTCGGGAATTACTCGAGATTGATCATCGGCCAGCGGCTGAGGTTTACAACGAGTGGACCCAAGGCTTGCTGAGCTCGGTGCTGCCGGGCAGTTATGTGCTGGCGGAGACCACCCTCTACCCCTTGGCGCGCCAGGTGGGGTGGCAGGCCGGGCTCTCCTACTACAAGTTGTCGCATCCGGAGGTGGTGACGGAGCGTGGTGGCTTGCGACTTTTTACCCAGATCCACGAAGGGGAAACCGTGATCTTGATGCACGGCAATCGGAACGGGCTTCTCGAACGGGCTGTGCGCTCGAGCGATTTTTCGCCCGGGCCCCACGAGATTGAGCAGATCGCTGCGCTGAACATCTTCTGCGCTGGCTGCATGCTGACGCTGGATTCGGCGATGGCTCAGGTGGTTGATTCCTGGTCGCTCGCTCGACAGGGGATGCCCTTTATTGCCCCCTATACCTTTGGCGAGCAGGGGCGTTTTCGTGGCGGTGAGAATGCCCACGGCAACTTGATGATCTCGACGGTGATCTTTTTTCGTGAACGGGGGGATGGATGGAGCAGCCGATAAAGAGTTGTGCCGAACTTGAGCTGGAGTTGCATGAAACCCGGCTACAGCTGGTTGCCTGCCAGGAGCGCGAGGCGCGGCGGGAGACAGAAAACAGTTGGTTGCTCAAAGGCATCTCGGTTCTGACGCAACCCCAGGGGATCCACAACCTGTTTGAGGCATTGATCCGCATCCTGCGTCCCCTAATTGGCTTTGAACATGCGGCCATCCTGCTGGTAGACAAGGCTGGTGGGCCCTTGCGCTGCGCCGTGGCCAGCCACCCCCTGCTGCAACAGCAGCTGTGGCAGAGCGGATCTCTGTTTGAGCGAGTCCTGGCTGGAGAAACCGTCGCACTGTTTGCTCCCGAGTTGACTTCGGAGTTTGCTCTTTGTGCCCCGGAGGTCCGCATCATGGCGGGGAGTGCGCTGCTCTGCTCATTGAATCTGATGCAGGGGCGCATGATGCTGCTTTGCCTGCACCCGGCGCGTCATCGCCTGGATCTGCAGGCCAAGGAGTTGCTGGAGCGTTATCGTCCTCTCATGGATCAAGCCATCTTGAATGTGGACTATCGATCACGACTGGAGACGCTGGTAGACGAGAAGACGCGAGCCTTACGGCGCTCGCAGCAGTGTTTTCGCCAGTTTGCCGAGATGGCCAGCGACTGGTTTTGGCAGACCGATGTTGAACACAGGTTCATCCAGTTTGCCGATGATATCGAGGGCGACCAATTCACCTCCACGCTGATGACCCAGATCCAGGGAAGCTGCTTCACCGATTTTCTGACCGATAAAGAGCGGCAAAAGCAGAGCAAGTGGCAGCGCTATCAGCAGGATCTCGACGAGCACAAGCCGATCCGTTCGTTTCGTTTTGAAGTCTTCTTCAGTGGCCAGATCCGCTGGTTGGCGATCAACGCCGATCCCTATTTTGATGAACAGGGAGGCTTCCTCGGCTATCGCGGTACTGCCAACGACATCAGCAGTCTGGTGGGAAGAAATCTGGAGCTCAAGCGTGCCAAGGCGCGCGCCGATGCGGCCAACCGTGCCAAATCGCAGTTTCTGGCTGTCATGAGTCATGAGATCAAGACGCCGATGCAAGCGATCCTGGGCATGCTGGAGCTGCTCGAGCAGAGCGAATTGACGCCCGCACAGCGGGAGCTGAGTCGTCATGTCACCCACTCAGCCGCCTTGCTGCAGACGCTGCTCCACGACCTGCTGGATCTCTCGCGGATCGAATCCAAAGAGGTGACGCTGGAGTCTATTCCGTTTGAGAGTCAGTTCGTCATTCATTCGGTGGTGACCCAACTTGAAGAGCAGGCTCACAGCAAGGGGATTGCTCTGCTGGTTGATATCGATCCGGCGCTGCCACCCAGATTGCGTGGTGATCCCCTGCGCCTGACGCAGATTTTGTTCAACCTGTTAGGCAATGCCATCAAATTCACGAGCCAAGGATCGGTCCGGTTACAGGTCATGGTCGAAGGCACACAACTGGCTTTCAGCGTCCATGATACCGGGATCGGCATAGCTCCGGAGCAATGCGATGA
>JAYRLO010000227.1:0-5065 GCA_041905215.1 Aeromonadaceae bacterium | reverse complement strand
CAAGCCCCCCAGGAACCCGGTGATGACCAGCAGACGCCACTCCGGTGACAGCGCCGGGTGTGCCGCAAAGAACGCCACCGCCACGCCGATGAGATAACCTCCCAGCAGGTTGGCCACCAGTGTTCCGGGGGGCAGCAGCGGAAACAGCGCATTGAGCCCAAGCCCGAGTAGCCAGCGCGAGATGGCTCCCAGTGAAGCACCGATGCTGATGGCCAGCAGTGAACCTAACATGCCAATGACCCTTCTTGATTACATGCCAACACAACAAACAGGGTGTCATCGCTCGAACCGATCGAGGAACACCACAGAGGGCACAACGCCTTCTGGTTGCCAGTATACAAAGGGCGCCCGTCCGGGAGTGAGCCGTTTTTGCGGGAAAGCGTCATTTGCAGACCAATGACTTCACGGAGCTGTCGCGACAAAGTGGGGACTCTAGCCACTCCTGTGTTCAAATGAGCTCGATATGCGGCTATTTTAGGCAGCAGTTAAGGAGAGATCGCCTTGATGGAATGACAAGGAGTCATATGAACGCAAGATTACTGCTCGCCCTCACGCTGCTGGCGGCTACCGCACCACTGCAGGCTGCTGTCTACCAATGCACCGACGCCAATGGCAAAACCGCCTATCAGGGACAACCCTGTCCCCAGTCGGTCAGCAAACAGGTGGTGCTCGAAAAAGATAGCGCGCCAGCCGCAACCACCCAGAAAAAGCTAAGCATCGACGAAATGTACATCGGCACCTGGTGCTTCTTCGAGCAAATTGAGTCAGGGGTACAGAGCCAAAGGTCAGCCACCGTTCAACTCGATGACAAGGGACATTACATCTGGAGTGAAGGCCAATCCAAGAGGGAAGGTCGCTGGGGCTATGACAACACCGAGCAGACTCTCGATCTGGAGAATATCGGCAGTTACGAGCTCGACTCCGCCAGATGGGATCTGTTGTTACTGACTCAACGAATTCAACCCAAGGGGTATCGCATCATAAGCTGGCGTGCTGGCAGCTGCTAAAAAGCCCCCCGCAGCAGTCACAGCACCGCGAGCGGTTACCCAGCATAAGGCTGAATTTCACTGCGGGCAGCAGGATCGAAAACCCGAGCCCGAGCATGACTCGCTAACCGCCGGTAACAAAATAGGCACCAGATGACGGGTATGTATTCAAATGGACTAAATTTGCGGCTATTTTAGGCAGCAGTTAAGGACCAATCCCCTTGATGGAATGACAAGGAGTCATATGAAAGCAAGATTACTGCTCGCCCTCTCGCTGCTGGCGGCTACCGCACCACTGCAGGCTGCTGTTTACCAATGCACCGACGCCAATGGTAAGACCGCTTATCAGGGGCAACCCTGTGCGGCGACGGTCAGCAAGCAAGTCGTTCTGGAGGGTGCCAAGCCTACCGACACGACGGCTAACGCCGCCTCTGAGACAACGCCCCGGAAGACGGTGACGGGTAAGAATTACTATGAACGCGATCAGTTCGTCGGCACCTGGTGTTTCTTCGTGCAAGAACTGGACGGCGAGAAAAGTGACGAGTTCGTAACCATCCAGCTCGGTGGTGATGGTCATTACATCTGGAGCGAAGGCCAATTCAAGCAGGAGGGAGGTTGGAGCTATGACTACAACGAGCATACCCTCGATCTGGAGAATGTCGGCAGTCACCAGGTCATCTCCGCCAGCAAGAGCATGTTGCAACTCAAGCGCTACAGCAATATGAGTTGGCGCGCAGGCAGCTGCTAACACCCAACGCCGGGACAATTCCACTGTAAAGGCAAACGACTCCCCGTTGCCTTAACGACATGACATCTGGCAACCCCGGCATCAATCGCCACTTCATTTAACAGCGGTTCAGCTTGGCAAGCCAGCAAATAATAGTTAAATATCAATTAGTTGTAGTGAAATTAACCGCCAAGTCGGTTTTCCCGAGAATTCATGCTGGAATAACCAGTTACGTGTCACCAGGCTTTAGGATACAAAGGTTGGGCGTGAAGACAGTTCCGCAGCAAGCTACAGTTTTTTCCTGCCGGGCCTTGTGCCCGGCTTTTTTTTCAACGCCCTCCTCTGCTATCCTTGCTCGCCTTATCTCTGGTTCCGATAACCCCTCATGATGTCGATAGTCTCCCGCTATGGTGATGGCTCGGCATCCTGTTCAATAAAGGTTTTGATATGGCGCATCTTGGCACCCTGTATATCGTCTCCTCGCCCAGCGGTGCAGGGAAATCCAGCCTGCTCTCGGCTCTACTGGCCCGCTTCAACGATGACCAGCGCATGCAGCTGTCCATCTCCCACACCACCCGTGGCATGCGTCCTGGCGAGGAAGATGGCGTCCATTATCACTTCGTCGACAAGAGCGAGTTTCAGGCCCAGATCGATCGCGGCGCCTTCTTCGAGTGGGCCGAGGTGTTTGGCAACTATTACGGCACCTCG
The DNA here is from genome assembly GCA_041905215.1 of Aeromonadaceae bacterium. Lineage (GTDB taxonomy): Bacteria > Pseudomonadota > Gammaproteobacteria > Enterobacterales > Aeromonadaceae > Pseudaeromonas. Next base: position 2,644 of record JAYRLO010000227.1, on the reverse strand, counting down.
CGCGAGACCATCGAGCGTTGTCTCGAGCAGGGGATCGACGTCTTTTTGGATATCGATTGGCAAGGTGCTCGCCAGATCCGCAACCAGCTTCCCGAGGCCCGCTCGATCTTCATTCTGCCGCCCAGTCTGCCGATCCTCGAACAGCGTCTGCACGGTCGTGGCCAGGATAGCGCCGAGGTGATCCGCGATCGCATGGCGCAAGCCGTGGCCGAAATGAGCCACTATGACGAGTACGATTATCTGATCGTCAACGATGACTTCGAGACCTCGTTGCAGCAGTTGGCCAGTATCATCTGCGCCGAACGCGCCCGGTTGGCAGCCCAGCGCCTGCGGCATGCCGACTTGCTGGATCGCCTACTGGCGAGATAAGCTAAAAACAAGTACACTTTCGCGTCATTTTTTATCTCTGGAGCTCCCATGGCACGCGTTACCGTTGAAGATGCAGTAAAACAGGTTGGCAACCGCTTTGATCTGGTATTGATCGCCGCCCGCCGCGCGCGTCAGATCGCCGTTCAAGGCCGTGATCCCCTGGTGGATGAAGAAAATGACAAGCCGACCGTGATCGCGCTGCGTGAGATCGAAGAGGGACTGATCTCCAATGAATTCATGGATGCCCAGGATCGTCAGGATCTGCAGGAACAAGAAGCCGCCGAGATGGCTGCCGTTTCTGCCATGACCGAAGGCCGTGGTCTGAGCCTCTAATCCTGTTCGGGAGCGGTACCTTTTCGGTACCGTTCTCCCTCTCCCGATTTACAATCACGGAAATTGGCAGCACACTCAGGATCACATCCCGATCGGGAGCATCTGCTGTATCTCGCAGTCGTTGAAGTGAGCCGGAGTCAGGCCTTGTATCTGTTTCAAAGTCTTAAAGATCTGATTAGCACCTATCTGCCCGCCGACCAGGTGGCGCTGGTGCAACACGCCTATCTGACCGCCCGGGACGCCCATGAGGGCCAAAGCCGTTCCAGCGGTGAGCCCTATATTACCCATCCCCTGGCGGTGGCTCGCATTCTCGCCGATATGCGTCTCGATCATGAGACTCTGATGGCTGCTCTGCTACACGATGTGATCGAAGATACTCCGGTGACCAAAGAGCAACTGGCCGAGCTGTATGGCAGTGCGGTGGCTGAACTGGTCTCTGGCGTCTCCAAGCTCGACAAGCTCAAGTTCCGCGATCGCAAAGAGGCGCAAGCCGAAAACTTCCGCAAGATGGTGATGGCCATGGTGCAGGATATTCGCGTCATCCTGATCAAGCTGGCCGACCGCACCCATAACATGCGCACGCTCGGCTCGCTGCGCCCCGACAAGCGGCGCCGCATCGCCCGGGAAACTCTGGAAATCTTCGCCCCCATCGCCAACCGTCTCGGTATTCACAGCATCAAGACCGAACTCGAGGAGTTGGGCTTCGAGGCTCTCTACCCCATGCGTTCCCGGGTGCTGCGGGAGTCGGTCAAACGGGCTCGCGGCAACCGCAAGGAGATCATCGACTCCATCAAGAGCGAGATCACCGGGCGGCTTTATGAGGTGCGGATCCCCGGCGAGATCAAGGGGCGCGAGAAGCACCTCTACTCCATCTACAACAAGATGGTGAAGAAGGAGGTGCAGTTCCACGAGGTGATGGATATCTACGCCTTCCGGGTCATAGTTCGGGATATAGACACCTGTTACCGGGTCTTGGGCCAGATGCATAGCCTCTACAAGCCCCGCCCGGGCCGCTTCAAGGACTACATCGCCATCCCGAAGACCAACGGCTACCAGTCATTGCACACCTCCCTGGTCGGCCCTCACGGCGTGCCGGTCGAGGTGCAGATCCGTACCGAATACATGGATCAGATGGCCGACAAGGGGGTCGCCGCCCACTGGGCCTACAAGCAGGATGGCGATACCTCGGGCACCACGGCACAACTGCGTGCCCAGCGCTGGATGAAGAGTCTGCTGGAGCTGCAACAGAGCGCAGGCAGTTCGTTTGAGTTCATCGAGAGCGTCAAGACCGATCTCTTCCCCGACGAAATTTATGTCTTTACCCCCGAAGGGCGCATCCTGGAGCTGCCCGCCGGCGCCACGCCGGTGGATTTTGCCTACGCGGTGCACACCGATATCGGCCATGCCTGCGTCGGCGCCCGTGTCGATCGGCAACCCTATCCGCTCAGCCGCGCCCTCAACTCGGGGCAGACCGTCGAGATCATCACGGCGCCCAGCGCACGACCAAACGCGGCCTGGCTGAACTTTGTCGTCACCTCGCGGGCGCGCACCAAGATCCGTCAGTTCCTGAAGAACCTGCGCAGCGAAGAGTCCATCGTGCTCGGTCGTCGTCTGCTCGGCCATGCGCTGGGTGGCAAACGCATCGAAGAGCTGGCCCCCGACAACGTCAAGAAGGTGCTGCTCGATACCAAGCATGAAACGCTGGATGGCCTGCTGGCCGACATCGGCCTCGGTAACGCGATGAGCGTGGTCATCGCCCGCCGCCTGCTGGGCAATGTTGAAGAGCTGAACCTAGAGCACTCGCTGCCGCTGCATACCCGCAAGCTGCCGATCAAGGGGGCCGATGGCATGCTGGTCACCTTCGCCAACTGTTGCCGACCGATCCCCGGGGATCCCATCGTCGCCCACATCAGCCCGGGCAAGGGATTGGTGATCCATCTGG
>JAYRLO010000226.1:0-5072 GCA_041905215.1 Aeromonadaceae bacterium | reverse complement strand
ATGGAAAGAACAGATGACCAAGATTGTTGTAGTCGGCGGTGGCGCTGGTGGCTTGGAACTAGTCACTAAACTGGGTCGTAAACTGGGGATGTCTGGCAAGGCACAGATCACTCTGGTGGATCGAAATCGTACTCACCTGTGGAAGCCGCTGTTGCATGAAGTTGCAGCCGGTTCCCTGGATGCGGGTGTCGATGCGCTGAGTTACCAGTCCCATGCTCGTAACAATGGTTTTGAATTTCAACTTGGCTCGCTGACCAACATCAAGCGCGATGAAAAACGGATCGTGCTGGCGCCGATTGTCGGTGAGAAGGGTGAACAGGTTCTGGCCGAACGCGAGTTGGCGTACGACTATCTGGTGATGGCCCTCGGCTCTGTCTCTAATGACTTCAACACGCCGGGTGTGCGTGATAACTGCATCTTCCTCGATAGCCCGGATCAGGCCTTCCGTTTCCACGGTCTGCTGATGAACCAGTTCCTGAAATTTGCGGCAGATTGCAAGCCAGGGGACGAGAGTTGTGCGCCTATGGGTAAGGTGAAGATCGCCATCGTTGGTGCCGGTGCGACCGGGGTTGAACTCTCGGCCGAGCTCTACAATGCGGTGGAAGAGTTGGCCTCCTATGGTTACAAGCATCTCAATCATGAGAGCTTGAAGGTGACGATCGTCGAAGCCGGTCCACGCATTTTGCCTGCTTTACCTGAGCGTATTTCAACGGCCGCCCATCAGGAGCTCACCAAGCTGGGGGTTGATGTGCGTACCGCAACCTTCGTCAGCGAGGCCACTCCAGAAGGGCTCAAGACCAAGGATGGCGAGCTGATTGAAGCCGACATGATGGTCTGGGCGGCAGGGATCAAGGCGCCGGATTTCATGAAGGAGATCGGTGGTCTCGAGACCAACCGAGCCAATCAGCTGGTGGTCAAGACCACGCTGCAAACCACCCTGGATGACCATATCTTCGTGATTGGCGACTGCGCTGCCTGTCCGATGGGGGACGAGGGCAAGCTGGTGCCGCCACGGGCTCAGGCTGCCCACCAGATGGCCGATCGGGCTGGCGCCAACATCCTGGCTATGATGCAGGGCAAGGAGCTCAAGCCGTATGCGTATATGGATTACGGCTCTTTGGTCTCCATGAGCCGTTTTAGCACCGTCGGTAGCCTGATGGGCAACCTGATGCGCGGCTCCATGATGGTTGAGGGGCGGATGGCGCGCTTTGTCTACGTCTCTTTGTACCGGATGCACCAGGTCGCGTTGCACGGTTACATCAAGACCGGTCTGATGATGCTGGTGGGGCAGATCAACCGTATCCTGCGTCCACGCCTGAAACTGCACTGATGCAGTCGTTAGCCGTTTAGTCGGCCTGCAACATAAAAAACCGCCGAAGCACTCGGCGGTTTTTTTATGGCTCTGTCCCAGTTACCTGTTGAGAATCGCAGCTACATCGACCTGGGTGGCGCACGCTGACTCGCCGTGAACCCCTCCATGGGGGCTCCACCGCGCCATCCCTGGCGCAGAGGGTCAGCTTCGCGCTACCTAAGTCGCGGTGATGAGTCGGAACCGCTCGGCAGACTCCAGGCCAATATCCGGAGGACCTATCAACGCATAACTGGGCCATAGCCTTTTTATGGGTTTGTATGCACTACGCTCGGCTTGGCTCGACAGGAGTCTGGTGAACAGGAGGCAACTGGCTCGTCATCACCTGAGCCGTATCGGCTCAATGGTTCGACGTTGCATCCTGGGGATGAGCCGGAATGATGACGGTAAAGGCATCCGCGAGTCCCTTGGCCAGTAACAGATAACTCAGGCACCAGATGCCAATTCCTAAGGATGCGGCCTGTGGCCAGCTAAAAAACCAGGAATGTTGCTGTAACTGCCACAGTTGCAATGCCAGCTCACTGCCGGCCGAGCCAAGGCATAGCCAGCGGCCATGGCGCCAGATCCAGTGATAGAGCGGGGCGGCCTGACGTTGTCGATAGCCCGAGGCCAGCCAGGTCAGTGCAGCGGGCAACCCGAGAGCCAAGGCCAGATAGAGTTGGTGGGGATCCGGATAGAAGAGGCTGAGCAAGGTTTCGCTCTGCTGGCGGCTGGCCAATGCGAGTATCAGCAGAATGTAACCACGCATCAGAGCCCACAGGCACAGATGCAGAGAAAACGGGAGGGGCCTATGCCCCTCCAGATCCAGATGTTTGAACCGCTCATTCATCGCGTGACTGGACTCATTTTACTGGGCGAGCCTGAACCAGGAGTCCCAGCATGGGGCCATCGAAGTAGGTGATCTGCCCCTCCATGACCCGGTTGCTGCTGACTAGCGGGTACTCCTTGAGGGTTGGCGCTGGGGCCGCACTGGCTTCGGTTGTGGCTTGGGCGCCCGAAACCTCGGCGCTGCCGGCATATTGGGTCTGGCTGGTGGTGGTCGGCTTGCTCATTCCCAAACGGCGCAGCAGCAGATCGGCATCCATAAACAGATGCGGATTGCGATAGAGCTTGATGAGACCTGCGAACTCCGGCTGGCTGTTGCCACTTTCATCGGTCACGCTGCCGGAGCTCAACTGCAGCCAGGGGGCCGTGGTCGACGTACCGACGGGCTGGCGCCAGGCCTGATGCAGCAAGACCTGATAGTTCTTATCCGCCTTCAAGCGGGCGACGACGTTGCCGAGTTTCAGGTTGTCGATGGGCAGACCACCGAGCATATCCAGGCTGAAGCCGCTATCCAGATCGGGTCTATGGGCCGACAGACTGCCATCTTCACCGCCAGTCATGGCGGGATCGACGGTCCGGGTGAAGGCGATGATCTCCACCTCATAAACCGGGTCGGCCGCCCAGACGGGCAGGGCGGTGGCCAAGGCCAGTAACAGACAGAACAAGCGTTTCAACATAGGCTCCTTAGAGTTGGTGAGCAGTCAATTCAGTAAGCAAGTTGGCGACCAGTTGCAAACGGGCGGCGCCATCGGCACAGGGGATCTGGAAGCGTAGCCGGGTTGGGCCTTCCATGCGGTAGATGCGTGGTTGACTCTGCAACAGCGAGACCAGATAGCCCGGGCTGACTCGGGTCTGCTCGGCGAAATCAATATAGCCACCTCGCTCGCTGACCTCAATGCGCTTGATGCCCAGATGCGTGGCTTGCTGGCGATATTCGGCCACCTGCAGCAGATTCTGCGCGGCCGCAGGCAGCAGGCCGAAGCGGTCGATGAGTTCGATACGCAGATCGTCCAGCTCATCGCGACAACTGGTACTGGCGATGCGCTTGTAGATCGACAGCCGCATGTTGACGTCCGGGATGAAGCTCTCCGGCAGCAGAGTCGGCACCCGCAGCTCGATGTCGGTGTGTTCACCGAGCAGCTGATCCAAGGAGGGCTCCTTGCCCTCACGCAGGGCCTTGACCGCCTGCTCGAGCATCTCCATGTAGAGGGTGAAGCCGATGGACTCGATCTGTCCGCTCTGCTCATCACCGAGCAGCTCGCCGGCGCCGCGGATCTCCAGATCATGGGTTGCCAGGACGAAGCCAGCGCCGAGATCTTCGAGGGATTCGATAGCTTCCAGACGCTTGATGGCATCCTTGGTCATCTGTTTTGGATGGGGCGTCAGCAGGTAGGCGTAGGCCTGGTGATGGGAGCGGCCAACCCGGCCCCGCAACTGGTGCAACTGGGCCAGACCCAGATTGTCGGCCCGATCCATGATGATGGTATTGGCGGTCGGGACGTCGATCCCCGTCTCTATGATGGTGGTGCAGATCAGCAGGTTGTAGCGCTGGTGATAGAAGTCACTCATCACCTTCTCCAGCTCCCGCTCGCGCATCTGGCCGTGGGCGATGCACAGCCGCGCCTCGGGCAGCAGCGCCTCGAGCTCGCTGGCGCACTTCTCGATGCTCTCGACATTGTTGTGCAGGTAGTAGACCTGGCCGCCGCGCTTGAGCTCCCGCAGCACCGCCTCGCGGATCACCGCCTTGTCGTATTCGCGAACGAAGGTCTTGATTGCCAGCCGCTTGGCTGGTGGCGTGGCGATGATCGAGAGATCGCGCATGCCGGACATCGCCATGTTGAGGGTTCGCGGAATAGGCGTTGCCGTCAGGGTCAGGATGTCGACATCGGCGCGCAGCGCCTTGATCTTCTCTTTTTGGCGCACGCCAAATCTGTGCTCCTCATCGACCACTAACAGCCCCAGATCCTGGAAACGAACCTCTTCGGAGAGCAGCTTGTGAGTGCCGATGATGATGTCGATTTTGCCAACCGCCAACTGGTCGAGGGCAGTTTTCTGCTCCTTGGCGCTCTTGAAGCGGCTCATCACCTCGATAGTGACTGGCCAGTTGGCGAAGCGGTCGCGGAAATTGTCGTAGTGTTGTTGTGCCAGCAGGGTGGTGGGCACCAGCACCGCCACCTGCTTGCCGGCATGTACGGCGACGAAGGCGGCGCGCATGGCCACCTCGGTCTTGCCAAAGCCGACATCGCCACAGACTAGACGATCCATCGCCTTGGCCTGGCACATATCGCCGAGCACCGAGTTGATGGCATTGAGCTGATCCGGAGTCTCCTCGAACGGGAAACCAGCGGCAAAGCTGGCGTAGGCCTGCTTGTCGTGACGGAAGGCCAGCCCCGGACGCGCGGCGCGCTTGGCATAGACATCCAGCAGCTCGGCGGCCACATCGCGCACCTTCTCGGCGGCCTTCTTGCGAGTCTTGAGCCAGCTGTCGCTGCCAAGTTTATGCAGCGGCGGATTCTCACTGCCGCTGTAGCGACTGATGAGATGCAGCGACGTGACGGGCACATAGAGCTTGGCCTCGTCGGCATACTCCAGGGTCAGGTATTCGGTGGCAATGCCACCGGCATCAAGACTCTGCAGGCCCAGATAACGGCCGACACCGTGATCCAGATGGACTACCGGTTGCCCTATGGTCAGCTCGGCCAGGTTGCGGATGATGGCGTCATTGCCGCCGCTGGCTTTTTGCTTGTCGCGTCGGCGGCGTTGGATGACGCGCTGGCCCAGCAGCTCGCTCTCGCAGACCAGGGCCAGCCCGAGCTCTTGCAGCAGGCACCCCTTCTCCAGTGGTGCCACCAGGATGCCGCAGCGTACGCTGGCATCT
>JAYRLO010000225.1:0-5096 GCA_041905215.1 Aeromonadaceae bacterium | reverse complement strand
CCTCGACCAGAAACACCAGGCGAGCCCGGTTCTCCTGGCTGTAGATCACCGGCGGAGTGAATTCGACCGCGCTGGCGATATAGCTGACTCGGGCCGGGATCGGTGCCGGGCAGCCATCGCAGTAGAGCATTACTCGACTGCCGGTCGTCAGCTCCGGGCGGCGAGGCTCCGGCAGATAGAAGCGGGCCTTGATCGCCTCGGGGGGTAACAGGCTGACGACGGGCGCACCAGCCGGTACCCATTCTCCGGGGCGGTAGAGGATCTGTTCAACGCTGGCGGCCTGAGTCGCGCGTTGCTGTTTTTGTGCCAGCAGCCAGGTTTGACGGTCAAGGTCGGCCTGGGCGGCGCTGACCGCCTGCATGGCAGCCTGGCGCTGATCATCCCGGGCGGCCAGGCGAGCGACCCGCAACTCGGCGACGATCGCCTCCTGGTTACCAGTCTCTTTCTTCAGCCGGGCGGCATAACTCTCCAGCGTCGCTGTGCTGACTACACCCTGCTCGGCCAGTTTTTGTTGGCGGACCAGATCGCGGCGGGCCAGATCCGTGCTGGCGGTAGCCGCGGCCAGTTGAGCCTGCAGTACATCGAGTTCATCACTGCGTTTACCCTTGTCCAGATCGGCCAGCTGAGCCTGACTCTGCTGCAGTCGGGATTTTGCGGCGGCCAGGTTGCTGAGTTCGGGTTCCGCCTCCAGCGTAAAGAGCGGCTGGCCCGCGGTCAGTTGTTGTCCCTCGATGACGGCGAGGCTCTCCAGGCGTCCGCCTTGGGGTGAGGCAACCCGGACATACTCTCCTTCGACATAACCGGGGAGCCGCTCGGAATCTGGTTGGCAGCCGACGAGCGGTAGCAGCAGCGTCAGCCAGAGGGCTGGATATGAATTCATCTCGATTCTCCCTGATAGCGCTGCCGCAGGGCTTGAATCCCGGCCCAGCTAAATTCGCTGATGTGATCGGCGATCTGTTGTAGGCTCGGCTCATCCAAGCGGATATCCGGGGTGAAACGCTCGATCATCGGCCGCCCGGTCATGTAGATGACGCACTGTCCGAACAGGCTGTAGAGGCATTGGGCCACCACGGATTCCGGCACCTGTTCGCCGAGCAGACAGCGCAGCACCCCGGTGGCAATGCGGAACTGTGGCGAGGCGAAGCGTTCTAACAGCAGATCAAGAACGGCCGTCGGATTCATCATCTCGCGCAGCAGCAAGGGGCCGATGCGACTGGGGTTTGCCGGATCGGATAGTCGGTGCAGCAGGGCATTGACCAGCCAGTGGAGCTGCGCTTTGGGTTCCAGCTCATCGGGTGCATTCAACGGCTGGCGCGCGATCGCAAGCTCGGCGTGGTGGCTGAGTACTGCCCGGTAGAGACCTTCTTTGCCACCGAAGTGGTAGTTGATCGCCGAGAGTCCCAGCCCGGCGCTGCGGGTGATGCTCTGCACTCGAGCAGCCTGAAAACCCATGGCCAAAAATTCATCTGTGGCGACTTGCAGCAGTGTTTGGCGACTCTCTTCGCCGTTGCTGTTTTTACCGGGGGAGCTTGCTGGGTCAAACATGGTGGTCTCGCGCGGCCTGGTGTGTGAAAATAGTTTATGAAAAATATTTTCCATTTTCACCAGTGAGGACAACTTTTTTTCGTGGTGGTTGCCCTCAATTTCTCCGAACTTGTGTCATTGCCCACGCTGATGCCACTGAACTCTCGAGGCTGGGCTGATAGAATGGCGGCGTGACAGCTTGAGGTTAGGGATGACCGATGCGATTAACCAATCAGATCGTGGTGCTCTTGTGCCTATGCGTGATAGGAACCGTGCTGCTGGTAATGATCTCCGCTGGCTTGGGTTTTCATGCATTGACCGACCGCTTTCAGCGCGATGAGTTACGCGCCGTGGTCGATATCTTCGAGCAAGAGGTCCTGATGCAGCCCGATGCGCCCCGTCTGCAGGGCTGGTTGCCGCCGCTATTGCAAGCCAATGGAGTCGAGGAGCTGACCGTGACCCTCGATGATGCGCTGCTGTTTCACTATCAGGAGGCCGATAGTGATGCCAGGCACTCCCAGTTGCAGGAGGTGCTGTATGCTGGCTCCCGCTATCCGACCCTGCACATGCGTTTTCTGATCATCCCAGCACTGAATCTTGAACGTCTGTACGCCCCCCTGAGCAGTCTGGCCTGTGGCGTACTGGTCATTGGCCTGGGGCTCTGGATTGCTCTGCACTGGCTGCGACGTCAACTGAACGGCGTCGAACTTCTGGCCCGCCGCGGGCAGCATATTCTTGATGGCGATATCGGTAAGCTGCGGCATGACATCGCCCAGGAGTGGCCCCGGAGTGCCAGTCAGGCACTGAGCCACCTGGAGAGTGAGCTGGCCGATGCCCGCAAGGAGCGTGGTCGTTTCGACTCCTTCATTCGCCACAATGTCTTCATCGACAAGCAGTTGGGGATCGGTAACCGACTCTTTTTCGACAACCGCTTCGAGGCGGCGATGAGCCATGCCGAATTCAGCCTGGGTGCCGTGATGCTGCTGGAGGCCGAAGGGGTGGAGTCCATCTTGCGTCAGGAGGGGGAGGCCCGTGCCATCGAGTGGCTGCAGCAGTGCAGTGAGTTGGTCGGCCATTTCCTGCAGCGACATTCGGGAGCTATTCAGGGACGCTATGCGGGCAACCAGTTGGCGATCCTGCTGCCTGGCCTGACCAAGCAGGAGACGCTGACTGCGGCCGAACAGCTTCTGAACCAATTGCAGCGCCTGAGTTGGCCTGAGTATGTCAATACCGAGCAGGCTCTGTATCTGGGTGCCGTCTGTTATCAGCCTGGTGAAGTGATTGAGCAGGTCGAAGAGGAGGCCGAACAGGCGTTGCGCAGCGCCCGTCTGCAGCAGGAGAGCGGCTATTTCCTCTACGACAAGCCCCTGCGAGTTGGTGCCCATGACAAGGGGAGCGTGCGTTGGCGCACGCTGCTGGAGCGGCAGTTTGCCCAGCAGAAGCTGACCTATTGTCTGCAGAGTGCCTATGGTTTTGCGCCTCAGGCTCCGTTGCTGCACGAGATGCTGGCCCGTCTGCCGGATGGGAAGGGACAGCTGTTGCCTGCCGCGGGTTTCATTGCCATGGTCGAGAAGGTGGGCATGCAGGCACCCTTTGATCGGCTGATGACGCAACTGGCCTTGCTGCTTCTGCCGTCGGAGGGTAAGGTGCCCTTGGCACTGAATTTGCACCCTGCGACCTTGCTGGATCCTGATTATCGTCACTGGTTCCTGATGGCCTTGCTGCGACTTGGGCGTTCCCGGGCCTCGATGCTGGTGGTGGAGATCAACGAGGCGCTGGTTTGCCGCTATCAAGAGCAGTTGCGGGCACCATTACGCGAGTTACGACTGCTTGGATGTCGTCTGTCGGTCGACCATGCGGGACAAGATGTGGTCAGCACCCACTATATCCGCGAGTTTGAACTGAGCTTTTTGAAGATCCACCCTAGCTTAGTCCGCGATATTCAGCACAGACCGCTGAATCAAATCGCGGTACGCTCCCTAGTTGGTGGTTGTGCCAACGGACCAACCCAGGTCATTGCGGTCGGCGTCGAGAGTGAGGCCGAGTGGCAAGTCTTGCAGGCGCTGGGTGTCGTTGGTGGGCAAGGGTATTGGTTTGATGAACATAAAGGCATTGTCTGAGTTATGTGGTGCCGCCGGCGTTGTCTCTGGTTTCAGAGGCTCCAATATGACATATTATGTGCATCTATTTGATTAGTGGGGGCTTTTCGCTTTGATTCGCTCAATCAGTCACTGGTTTCGCCGTGAGCGGAATCAGCCCGGCATAGCGCTTGGCATGAGTCAGGATCGCATCTTGCTGGTGCGCGGTCAGCCCGAGCCCTTGTTTGAACAGGAGCCTTGTAACGGCCAGGCCGATTGGCCTCGCGCCGTGCAGAGCCTGTTATCCAGAACGCAGATGACCGATAGCCTGGTGCGCGTGCTGTTGCCCAGCACCCTGTTCCAGCAGGTCCAGATTGAACGGCCCGATGTGCCGGATGAAGAGCTGCCTGGCGCCTTGCCCTGGGCGGTCAAAGATTTCGTCTCTGAGTCTGTGATGCAGCTGAGCTGCGACTACTACGAATTGCCGACCAATCCGGCGGCTCGCCCTCGCCTGGCTGTGGTCTGTGTGCCGAAGGCCCGGATGCAGCTGATCGCGCAGGGGGTCAATGCCGTCGCCACACTGGAGTTAGTGACGACCGAGGAGTTGGCGTTGGCCGATCTGCTCGGCAACAAGGAGCAGATGCAACTGCTGCTCTATCAGGTACCGGGCCAGGATATCTCGTTGCTGGCGGTGTTTCGTGGCCAGCTCTGTTTCAGCCGTCAGTTGCGTGGTTTTGCCCAATTGGCGGAGCACGCCGTGGGTAATCTGAACCCGGATCTGCTGGATCATCTTTCGCTGGAGATACAGCGCTCTCTCGACTACCTGGTGGCTCAATTGAAGTTACCCGAGGCGGTGCAGTTGCATGTCGCGATCACGGCGCCGGATCTCGGTGGCCTGGTGCGTCATCTGGCGGCCAACTTCTCGATGGCGGTGACGGCTATGGCCAACCCGGCGGTGAGTGCCGGGATTGAGTTTCTCCCGCTCTATGGGGTGTTGCAGGCGGAGGTTGCCCCATGAAGATCCGCATCAACCTCTATGCCGAGGAGTTTCGTCCTCGTCGCCAATGGGCCACGTTGCCGCAGATGGTGCTGGTGTGGGCCCTGTGTCTACTGCTGCTGGGAGCCGGCTTGCTGACCGTACATTGGCTGCTCGGTCGGCAACAGGCGGCTAATCAGCAGCAGGAGCTGACCTTAAGTGCCTTGCGGCTGGAGGGGGAGCGGCTGCAGGCCGAACAGGCTCGGCGTCAGCCCGACGCCGCCTTGAGTCAACAGAACAAGGTTCTGGCGCATCAATTGCTCATCAAACAGCAGTTGTTAAGCAGTCTGACGGCGCGCGAGATGCTCAAGAGCAGTGGTTTCGCTGTGTTGTTGGCCGATCTGGCGCGCATTCGCAGCTCAGGCATCGCCTTGCAGCACATTCAGTTCGATGAGGGGCGCATCGCCCTTTCCGGCTTTGCCACCAGCAGCCAGGATGTTCCGGCCTGGGTGAATCGT
>JAYRLO010000224.1:0-5134 GCA_041905215.1 Aeromonadaceae bacterium | reverse complement strand
CAGCGTCCTATTCCAAGGGCTGTTTGGTGAACAAGAACTCCAGGCCTGATTGATCTACCGCTAGTTTTTCCGATAAAAAGGGGCCCCGGTTTATCCGGGGCCTTTTTTTCGTGCTATATACCCAAAAGAAGCTGGATCTAACCACTTATTTCAACAAAAAAAATAACCATGGTTCTCTATCGGGAAAATCTGTCAGGAAAAGGTTTTTGTCGCCATCCTTGACCTGGCGCAAGGGTTTTCAATGGTAACGTATCAAAAGGTAACGCATGGATATTTTTTGTTGCATCCGAACGGTCTGGCCTTTTGCCAAGCCAAAGAGCAAGGCATAATCCGGGGCGGTTAGAAGCCCAGCGGTTAAAAAACTACCAAAATCAGGAACGCTGCTGGAAACTTGATCGCATAACTCACGAGGATGTTTCAAGGAGCACACTTCTCCTTGAGATGCCATCAACAACATTGGGGTGAATAATGTTTGAGAAATCTGTTGTCATTACTGCTGAAAACGGTCTCCACACTCGTCCGGCTGCTCAATTTGTTAAAGAAGCCAAAGAGTTCCAAAGCGAAATCACAGTTGTGAGTGGCGGGAAATCAGCCAGCGCCAAGAGTCTGTTCAAGCTGCAGACCCTGGGTCTGACCAAAGGCACCACGGTCACCATCAAGGCTGATGGCCCCGACGCCCAAAAAGCTGTAGAGAAACTGGTCGCGCTGATGGCTGAGTTGGAATAATCCAAGCTCCGCTTCCGCATTCAGGTATCCACACACAACTACAGGTACGGCTATGATTTCTGGAATCCTGGCATCTCCAGGCGTCGCTTTTGCTAAAGCGCTGCTGCTCAAAGAAGACGAAATTGTCATTAACAACCATGCGATCGCTGACGCTGACGTAGAACGTGAAATTGCACGCTTCTTCGATGCGCGTAGCAAATCGTCGCAACAACTCGAAGCCATCAAAGTGATGGCTGGCCGTACTTTCGGTGAAGAGAAAGAGGCCATCTTCGAAGGCCACATCATGTTGCTCGAAGATGAAGAGTTAGAAGGTGACATCGTCTCCTTGATCCGTGATGAACACTTCAGCGCAGAAAAAGCGATCCACCATGCGATCGAACAGTACGCCTCCATGATGGCCGAGCTGGATGACCCCTATTTGCGCGAGCGGGCAACCGACTTCCGCGATATCGGTACCCGTCTGGTCAAAAACGCCCTGGGCATGGAGATCGTCAATCTGAGCACCATCGAAGAAGAGGTCATCCTGGTAGCCCATGATTTGACCCCTTCTGAAACGGCCCAGATCAATCTGAACTTCGTTCGTGGCTTCGTTACCGATATCGGTGGCCGTACCTCTCACACTTCCATCATGGCTCGTTCCCTTGAACTGCCAGCCATTGTCGGCACCAATGACATCACCCAGCAAGTTAAATCCGGTGACTTCCTGGTGTTGGATGCACTGCAGAATCGTGTGCTGATCAATCCAAGCGAAGATGAATTAGCCAAGCTCAAGGTCGCCCAAGCCAAGTTCCTCGCCGAAAAGGCTGAGCTGGCAAAACTCAAAGAGTTGCCAGCCCAGACGGTTGACGGTCACCGTGTCGAAGTGTGTGCCAACATAGGCACCATCAAAGACATGGATGGCGCTCATCGCAATGGCGCTGAGGGCGTTGGCCTGTACCGGACTGAATTCCTGTTTATGGATCGTGATGCCCTGCCTTCCGAAGAAGAGCAATATCACGCCTATAAGGAAGTTGCCGAATCCATGCCGGATCAACCGATCATTGTCCGCACCATGGACATCGGTGGCGACAAAGAACTTCCTTATATGAAGTTCCCGAAAGAGATGAACCCGTTCCTGGGCTGGCGTGCTGTGCGTATCTTCTTCGATCGCAAAGACATCATGCACACCCAGTTGCGCGCCATCCTGCGTGCCTCCGCCTACGGCAAGCTGCGCATCATGTTCCCGATGATCATCTCGGTCGAAGAGCTGCGCGCGCTGAAACAAGAGATTGCCGAGCTGAAGGTAGAACTGCGCAGCGAGGGGCTGCCGTTTGACGAAAGCATCGAAGTCGGTGTGATGATTGAAACTCCGGCGGCTGCCGTGATTGCTCGTCATCTGGCCAAAGAAGCGGACTTCTTCTCCATCGGCACCAATGACCTGACCCAGTACACACTGGCCGTCGATCGTGGTAACGAGTTGATTTCCGGTCTCTACAACCCGCTGTCTCCGTCAGTTCTGACGTTGATCAAGCAGGTGATTGACGCATCACACGCCGAAGGTAAGTGGACCGGCATGTGCGGCGAGCTGGCTGGTGATGACCGCGCCTCCCTGCTGTTGCTGGGGATGGGGCTGGATGAATTCTCCATGAGCGCCATGTCGATTCCACGCGTCAAGCAGCTGATTCGCAGTGCTAACTACGCCGATGTCAAAGCCATGGCAGAACAAGCTCTAGCCTGTGCTACCATTGCTGAGGTTGAAGCCGTGCTGGATACCTTTGTGAAGCAAAAGGCTGTCTGTTAATATCATTGACGATAAGATATAAAAGCAACTCTTAGGAGCTAACGCTATGGGTTTGTTCGACAAACTGAGACGACTGGTATCTGACGACAGTGCCGACACCAGCGGAATCGAAATTTTCGCCCCGTTATCTGGCGAAATCATTCCAATTGAAGATGTACCTGATGTGGTTTTTGCCGAGAAGATTGTTGGTGATGGCATTGCTATCAAACCAACTGGTAACAAGATGGTTGCCCCGTGTGATGGCACCATCGGTAAGATCTTCGAAACTAACCATGCCTTTTCCATCGAATCGGATACTGGCATCGAGCTGTTCGTACACTTCGGCATCGACACCGTCGAGCTGAAGGGTGAAGGCTTCACCCGCATTGCCGCCGAAGGGCAGCAAGTCAAGAAGGGCGAAACCGTGATCGAATTCGATCTGGCCGTCCTGGAAGCTAAAGCCAAGTCTACGCTGACCCCGGTTGTCATCTCCAACATGGATGACATCAAGGAGCTGATCAAGCTGAACGGTGCTGTGACTCTGGGTGAAACCCCGGTGATGCGCATCAAGAAGTAAGCTGAGCTTCATAAAAAACCCGCCACTCGGCGGGTTTTTTTTATGACTACCAATCAGCGTTCACGCCGCCGCACCACCCCTTCTTGCACCGTGCTGGCCACCAGCTTACCGCTGCGGGTGAAAAATTGACCGCGCACCAATCCCCGCCCCCCGGATGCACTCGGACTCTCGACCGCATACAGCAGCCAGTCATCGAAGCGGAACTCCCGATGGAACCACATGGCATGATCGATGGTGGCAACTTGCAGCCCTGGCTCAAAAAAAGCCAAGCCATGAGGCTGAAGCGCCGTCGGCAAAAAGTTGAAATCCGAGGCATAGGCCAGCAGGTAACGATGGATGGCCTGCTCATCGGGCATTGGACCATTGGCACGGAACCAGACATGGCGGATAGGCGCCATGGGTTCGGCACGCAGGGGGTTGACGAAGGTAACGGGCCGCATCTCAATCGGCTTGTCACTGAGCAGTTTGTCGTGCAGGAATGGAGGGATAAACGCCTTGAGCTCTTGTGCCCACTCCAGCTCACTCTTCAACCCATCCGGACCTGGGACCTCAGGCATTTCATCCTGGTGCTCGAATCCAGGCTCTTCGATTTGAAACGAGGCATTGAGATAGAAGATCGCCTTGCCATGCTGAATAGCCTGCACACGCCGCGTCGATACCGTATGGCCATCGCGGATCTTTTCCACTTCGTACAGGATCGGGCAGCTCACATCCCCGGGGCGCAAAAAGTAGCAATGCAGCGAGTGGACCATCCGTTCGGGCTCGACTGTCCGCTGGGCTGCCGAGAGCGCCTGCCCCATCACCTGTCCACCGAATACAGCGCCAAACCCCAGATCCTGACTCTGACCACGAAAGTGACCGACCTCGATACGTTCGAGTGCGAGTTGAGATAGCAGATCCTCGAGAACCTTGCTCATGATGTCACCTGTTGTTGCGATGAATAAAGTTGCAAACGAGGCTAGCAGATTGAACTGCCGATGAAAAATAGTAGGTCGTTTTACGCAGTAAAAAGGGCAGCCTAGGCTGCCCTCATTAGACGCACGAGCCAATTAACCCTTGAGCAGGTAGGCTCGCAGAGCAGCAAAATCTGCATCCATCTCATCGGAGAGCAGCGCCAATTCGGCACGTTCTGCCAACGGACCCGGCAGCGGCAATTCGATACCCAGTATCTCTTCGACGCTCTCCTTGAACTTGGCCGGATGAGCGGTGCACAAGAAGATACCCGCTTCGTCGGCGGCCAGCTGGCTTTGCAGCAGATCCCAGGCGATGGCGCCGTGCGGCTCGCACAGATAACCCTGGGCATAGAGGCGCTGCAGGGCATCACGGGTTTGAGCATCGGTGCGGAAACCTGATGCCAGGCTCTTGAGATCCCACCCCTTGACTTTGAACAGCTCTTCGACGCGGGGCCAGTTGTTCGGACGACTGACGTCCATCGCATTCGACAGGGTTGCCACGGTAGCCTTCGGATCCCAGTTGCCATCTTGCAGGTAGCGGGGAACCGTGTCGTTGGCATTGGTAGCCACGACGAAACGCTTGACCGGCAGACCCAAGGCCTTGGCAATCAGACCTGCAGTCAGGTTGCCGAAGTTGCCGGACGGTACGGCAATCACAGCCTGGGCGCGCTTGTCCGCCGGCAACTGGGCCACGGCTTCGAAGTAGTAGCAGACCTGAGCCAGCAGACGACTGATGTTGATGGAGTTGGCGGAGTTCAGGCCGATGGCACGCTTGAGCTCTTCATCATCGAAGGCCTGCTTGACCAGCGCCTGGCAGTCATCGAATGCACCATGCACGGCGATGGTGCGGATGTTGCCGCCCAGGGTACAGAAGAGTTTCTCCTGCAGCGGGCTGATCTTGCCCTTCGGATAGAGGATCACCACCTCGATGTTGGGCAGGCCGAAGAAGGCATGGGCAACGGCGGCGCCGGTATCCCCGGAGGTTGCCGTCAGAATGGTGATCTTCTTGCCATCGGAGACCGCAGTCAGCGACTGCGCCATGAAGCGGCCGCCGAAATCCTTGAAGGCCAGGGTCGGACCGTGGAACAGTTCGAGGGCGTATTGATTGTCACCCACCTT
>JAYRLO010000223.1:1495-5144 GCA_041905215.1 Aeromonadaceae bacterium | reverse complement strand
CGATGGCTTTGAGCAGCCGTTGTGCCTGGCTGCGCGGTATATAGGCCATCTCTGCCGGTAAATTCAGATGAGCCTGGTCAGCGACTATGATATCGGTAGGGCCCGTGATGGCGGCTTGCATGGCCGCGCTGTTCGCCGCTTCGATCTCGGCCTGCGCCTGTTCGATGGAGCCTGCGGCGGCGAGCGCGTGCATCGGGCTCAGGACAAGAGCGAGTAATGTGAGGTAACGCCACGGTGAGACAGTCATATTTATTTCCTTATGGGCAGGCAGGGTTCTGCCTAGTGAGTTGAATCCATTCCTGGTGTTGGAGGCGTGAGATGCTCTAGCCTCAGCTACCGACAGTTTGCCATAGAGTCATATGGGGCATGAATAAATATTGATGGGTCGGTTACATGACACGCAGCGGTGTGCTGGACTCGAATAATGCCTTTTTCTTAATCAATAGCGCTCGGTATGGGGCGTCAGACAGGGTATTATGGTGCGCATTGGACGATTGAAATCATGGAGTTATCAAAATGCGCGTCACCAATCTGCTCAAGATCCTGTTGATTGGCCTGCTGTTATCCGGTTGCGTTGCACCTCTGTTAGCCGGGGCCCAGAGCCAACTGATGTGGGCATTGCTCAAGCCGCTGGTCGGGTTTGATCCCAATGAGGTCGATCTGTTTGAGCAACCGCTGATCAAGGATCGGATGCAGCCCCTGCTGGGCGAACATTATGGTACGGCCGTTTCGCTCTTGAAGACTGCCAATGAAATCCAACAGGAGGGGCCACTGTTTTACGTTCTCTCCAACAATCCGGTAACTGGCCCCATGGCCGATAAGGCCGGGTTTATATGGAACTCGCAGACCAACCAGATGGCAGTCTTGCTCAAGGAGCAGGGCAAATCGACGGTGTTCAGTGAAGGCGTGACCTCGGCGACCGATGGGGTTCTGAGCAAGAATGTGCCGTTATGGCCAAAGGAGATGCAATCTCTGCTGGATCCGGCTGCATTGCAAAAGCAGGTGACGGATAAGGCCGGAGCGGCGGCTCAAGGGCAATTGAACCAGGCCGCATCGGCAGCGCAAAGCAGTGTGGTCTCTGCCGCCCAGGGAACCGTCTCCTCGGCGGCTGCATCGGCACAGTAAACGCCGGATGTGCAGTGCGGTCGATGGGGTCTCATTGACCGCTACAAGGCTCAGTGGCAGCCTGTTTCGCTCAGTCCAAACGTCCAATGCTCGATGCGGTCGCGGCCATTCGACTTGGCCTGGTACAGAGCCGCGTCGACATGGGCAAATAGTTCGCTGACATCGTGGATCGCGGCGGCCGTTTGACAGATGCCGAAGCTGGCCGTGATGCGCTGATGGTTACCATTTCCCAGATCAAAGGGGGTTGCGGCTATGTATTCACGCAACTCTTCGGCAATGACCATGGCCTGCTGGAGTTCGACATCGCGCAGCATGATGAGAAATTCCTCGCCCCCGATGCGGGCCAGGATATCTGTCTTGCGGGTCTTTTCCCGCAACCGATGAGCGAACTCCTTGAGAACCCGATCGCCGGCCGGATGGCCCCAGCGATCGTTCACCGTCTTGAAAAAATCGATATCCAGCATGATGACACAAAATGAGTTTCCGCCCTGATGAAACTCCGACAACTGCTCATGCAGGCGGCTATTGATGTAACGGAGGTTGTGCAGCCCGGTCAGAGCATCCGTCTCCGAGATCTGGCGCAGTTTGGTTTCGGCTTCTCGGCGGGCGTGAATTTCGACCCGAAGTCGCCGATTCAGCCGGAAGTACCAGCCAGCGATGAGTGACAGAGCCATCACCAGTAGCGAGATGGCGCCTATGATGCGCAGATAATTGCTCACCAAGCGGTCCATCTGAGCTTCGCTGTATAGGAAATCGTTGAGATCGATGAGCGTGTCGGCGCTATTTTCCAGTTGAATTTCGGCGATCCGTTGCCAACGACCACTGTTCATGTGGCCGATATCGATCAGATCGGTTTGCATCAGGCGGAGCATGGCTGAGGCCTCAAACTGCAGTTGCTCGGTACTCTTCTCGGGGGCGTAGTGCCGACGGATCACCGCGATGGTCTCCGGAATGTTATTCATGGCATAGTGCCACCCTTTGAGCGAGGCACTACGGAAGGCCTGGACCCGCTCGGGATGCAATATCAGCTCATTGCGTGATGTGAACAGGACATCGCCGTAGAAGTCGATGCCATAGGTGCGAGGATCGATGAGCTGATAGCGAATGCCGAGTTGTTCCAGCAAAAACGGCTCATTGGTCACATAGGCATCGTAGGCGTCAATCTCGCCGTTGATGAGGGGGCGCAGGTCGAAACCGGTCTGTATCAAACTTAGCTGATTAAGCTCTATTCCTTCGCTCAAAAATGGAGCCAGCAACTCGATACTTTCGCTCAGCGGGAATACAGTCATCAACCGCTTGCCGACCAGATCATGCAGGTTGCGGATGTCGGGCCGCTCCAGCACCAGCCAGGAAACGGCGGAATGTTGCAAGATGGCGGCCAGGGCAACGATCGGTTTGCCCTCGGCATAATCGCGGATCAGACCCGAGTTAGAGATGCCATAGTTGGCATCCCCTGTGAGAACGGCATCCACCGGCGAGACGAATGAGCCCTGATAACCATTCGGGCGCAGACGAACGTCTAGCCCTGCATCACGATAGAAACCTTTTTCTAGCGCCATGTAGTAGCCAGCAAACTGAAATTGGTGTACCCACTTGAGCTGCAGCGTCACTTGATCCAGAGCGGATGCTGGCGCAACCAGCAACCACAACAGAAGTAGGGGGAGATAATGACAACGAGCGTTTATGTGCATGAGCGCAGTTCGTCAGGACCACTATTCTGAAATTAGTTAAATCCATCAGATTAGCAAATATTGCAGGGGGAGCCGCTTGATCGACAGAGTGAAGCGGCAGGAATCGGGTAACAGGGAGTTGGTTGTATGATACCCACATCAACAGTACAACGGGTTGCCCCGGGGTTGGCAGCCTTGCTTGCCTATCGGCGTGAGTGGTGGTGGTCTGATTTGCGGGCCGGCTGTTCGGTCGCGGCTGTGGCCCTGCCTGTGGCGATCGCCTATGCGGCTCTGGCCGGAGTCAGTCCGATGGCCGGTCTCTACTCCTGTATCCTGCCGATGCTGGTCTATGCCATGTTCGGATCGTCGCGGCAGTTGATGGTTGGACCGGATGCTGCCACCTGCGCCGTGATTGCGGCGGTCGTGACGCCCTTGGCTGCCGGTGATCCCGCACGTTACGGTCAATTGGTCGTGGTGCTGACGCTGATGACCGGGCTCTGGTGCCTGGTGGGGAGTCGTCTGCGTTTTGGTTCCTTGGCGAACTTCTTGTCGCAACCGATCCTGATGGGGCTGCTCAATGGCGTCGCCATTACCATCATGGTTGGTCAGTTGGCGCGGATTTTCGGTTTTGATTTTCAACAACGAGGCCTGATCGAGCGGCTGGCATACGTCCCGGAGGCGGTTGCTCAGACCCATTGGCCGACGGTCGGGATCAGCGCCTTAACCTTGCTGAGTATGGTGGTGATCCGCCGCTGGCGACCCCGATGGCCCGCTACCTTGCTGGCGCTGGTGATCTGCGTGGCTGTTTCCTATCAACTCGATCTGGCTCGATATGCCGTAGCGACGCTCGGTCC
>JAYRLO010000223.1:0-1485 GCA_041905215.1 Aeromonadaceae bacterium | reverse complement strand
TCTGATCGTCAGCCGAGTATCTCCTGGTCCGACTTTCCTCCGGCTTTACTGCGCGAGCTGGTATTGCCTTCGTTAAACCTGGCGCTGGTCAGCTTTGTCAGCATGATGTTGACGGCGCGTAGCTTTGCGGCAAAACGGGGCTATGAGATCGATGCCGATCAGGAGTTCAAGGCGTTGGGACTGGCCAACATGGCTGCTGCTCTCTCGCAAGGGTTTGCCATCAGCGGTGCTGATTCCCGTACCGCCGTCAATGACGCGGTCGGAGGCATGAGCCAGATGGTTTCCATCGTCGCGGCAGTCGTCATCGGCCTGGTCGCATTTTGCCTGGTCGCTCCGTTGCACTATTTGCCGTTGGCCTCATTGGGGGTGGTCTTGCTGGTTTCGGCCACCAGCCTGACCGATTTTCGCAGTGTCTGGCGTCTACGCACCAGTGACCGCTCGGCATTTCTCCTGGCGCTGATGACCTTCATGGCGGTTCTTCTGGTCGGCGTCTTGCCGGGAATTGCCTTGGCTGTGCTGCTGGGGCTCTTTCAGTTTCTGCGTAACATGATGCGTCCTAGCGATCAGTTGCTGGGGGTCGATGAGCTGGGGGTGGTGCACGCACTGGGCCACAGTGAGCAGATCCATGCCATTCCTCATGTCGTGGTTTATCGCTTCAATGCCCCACTCACCTACTTCAATAGTGCCTATTTCAAACAACGGGTCTTGGCGGCGATCCAGCAGCCCTCATCGACACCTACCCTGGTGATCGTGGATGCGGTGGCCTGCTTTTCCCACTTCGATATCAGCGTCATGACCATGTTGGCAGACTTGCATAAAACCCTGGCTCAGCAGGGGTGCCGGCTTTGGTTGGCTGGTCGTCGTACGACGCTGAGTCACTGGTTGCATCTGGCGGGAATCGCACAAGGGGATGCGGGGATCCGGTTGTGTAGCGATCTCTACAGTGCCATGCGGCGGGTTGCCAACGAGGAGGCCATCAGCCGTCTGGCGACGACGAAATGAAGGCCGTTTGTTCAAAATTCACTCGCGCTGTGAGCCGGTGATGACTTTACGGATCAGGACGTTACCTTTATTGCTCCATCGAGTGGCGTATCCGGGATTGGCTTCCTAGCCTGAAAGAAGGTGGGTGCCGCTTGCCGCGGCAGGGAGGTCATGATCATGCGTTATAACCAGATCCTGGTGGCCGTCGATTTGACTCATGATGTCTGTCGACTCGTGCAACGGGCTTGCAAGTTGGCTCAACGACTGGGAGCCAGATTGCATCTGTTAACTGTCTTGCCGCTGGATGAATCCTTGAGTGGTCTGGTTGATTCACAGCGGGTGGCTCAGCTCAAGCGGGAGAGTCTGGATTACCTCAATCGGCAGATGGTCGGTATCTCTTGCCAGCTGGGAGAGTGCCGGGTCGAATCCGGCCATGTGGCCGAGATCATTCAACAGACGATGGTGGAGCTGGAGTGCGATTTGCTGGTGATGGGGCAACACCAC